>JBGPSS010000018.1:0-11012 GCA_041490225.1 Hadesarchaea archaeon | reverse complement strand
CTGACAGTAACAGCACGAGTGGGCATGAGAACAAAGACCGCAAATTCGCTCGCACAGGAAGACACCCTGCCTGTATGTCTTCGTCGTGGCCAGCTTCTCTATGCCACGATGCGTGTAGCCCTGCTCAATATGCATGTCTATTATCTTGTCTGCTTCGACAGTTACTTCATAGACCTCCGGTTCGAGAAACGCTGGATGATATGGGCCAAGCACTACAACTTTCGGCATCTCAAATCACCTTCTGTGCGAGTTGCTGCACTGGGCTCCTGTGAATGTCCAAAGCCAGCTCCTTCGCCGAGTAACCGAATGCCATCGCAAGCAGTTCTACGATGTGCAGACATGGGATGTTGTATCGCGCCCCATACTTTCGAAGCAGGACTTGGCCAGTCTCGAACTGGACGTTGCAGGCTGGGCAAGATACGACGACTCCTTCGATCCCATGCTCTTGGTATGCTGCCAATTTGGGCAACAGATTTCGCTTGAGCGCAAACTCTTCGTTTACTTGCATCACTGGAAAACCACAACAGAGGCGGTCGAGTTTGTTCTTGACGACATCCGCGCCAGTTGCTTTGACTATTTCTTCAAATTGCTTGGGCTTCCTCCATATATCGCCGCCCTCTGTTTCTCTGAACATGTGGCAACCAGGGTGAATTGCTAGCCTCAGCTTCAAAGGCTTCTTCACGAACTTTTTGATTTTATCTACCCCAACATCCTCATGCAAAACTTCGATAACGTGTCTAACCTTCACTTTTCCTTCATACTTCTTTCCTGTCTTTGCCAAGATTTCCCCTATTTCCTTGGCGGTCTGCGGATCACGCTTCAAAATTTCTTTAGCTTCAACTAGTGTCTCATAACATCCATTACATAGCACCAAAAGATCCAAACCCTGCTCTTCTGCCAAGCTGAGATTTCTCGCGGCAAGGGTGAGCCACATTTTCCTATCAAGCAAGCGCGCCACAACTGAGTCGGGGCAGCATGAGTAACCTTGAAGTTCTATCGCCGCGATATCCAGCTTCTCGAACACTTTTTTCGCTGCAATCTCAACGCTTGGAATCCGCTGTGGGATCATACAACCAAGAAACAACGCGTATTTCATCTCATCACGCACGCCGGAGCTTGCCTTTTTTCCAATCATAACCCGCCTTCTTGTCAAATTCTGCGCCTTTCATCGCCTCACGAACCTCTCCGAGAGACTTCTCGTTTGCAAAACTAGCTGGCGGCGAAGGTGGCAATCCCGCCTCTTCGCGTTTCCTCTGCATCAATTGTGACATCGGCGCCGTCATTCCCGTCGACACGAGTGACTCGGCCACCGGGCAAAATTGCTCGGGCAAAACTCCTTTAAACGCCTCCCTCAGCGGTGGTTTGTCGCTCGGCCAATCTTTGGGTAAAACGAAGTGTCCGGATTTTGGATGAGCGCTGAAATTTATGCCGAAGAGTTCCGCCGCCTCCTTCTCCGCCCACTCCGCCGCCGGCATCAAATCTACTATCGTGTCGATCTGATTGTATTCCTTAGCTATCTTTGTCCTCACTACGACCAACTTTCCTTCAACATCAAAATGGTAGATCAATTCTATATCCATGCCTAAATCCACAGCCGCTATTATCACGAACCTCGGCTGATGCTCTAGCAACGCTTGCACCACCTGCCTGATGATGGATGGTTCGATCGTTACACTAGTTTTTCTCTTTTGGGATATGACATCTAAAACGCCGACACCAACTTTTTTGATGCCCTCGATTAGTTCATTTTTGCTCATTTTTGCTCACCTTGTCGTATCGTTGCTCGTTGAAATCGATCGCCTCGGCCCTCGTGCCAACTCTTACCGCTCCGGGGGAACAATACTGCGCGCAGACAGGATCGCCGTCGCAGAAATCACACTTTGCCGCGATCCGATGCTCCGTATCGAACCAAGGACATGAAAGTGGACAAGCGAAGGTACACGACTTGCAGCCGACGCACTTCATTTGATTTATGGTCACCCATCCCGTTTTCTCATCTTTAGTTATCGCATCGGCCGAGCAAGAGGCCTCGCAAACTGGCTTTATGCAATGCTGGCAGTCCGCCGCCTCGAGCTCCATCATTTTTTCATCGACGAACACGTGGATGTGCGACTTATCCGGATTGGGCGTACCGTAGTGTTTCATCGCACACGCTATCTCACAATAACGACAGCCAGTACATTTTTCAGGATCGTAAATCAAAACTTTCTGCTCAGCAGACCTTTCATTCAATGGCTCGCCCTTTTAGCCGAAAGAGTTCGTTAAACTTAAACTTTTCGCCTAGGCTAATCTCTGAGCACCTGTACTTCCGCTTTTTTTACGACGGTCTCCGCCGCACCCTTGATTTGTTGCGAAAGGTAGGCGACGAGCGGGCAACCGGGGATGGTGGGCCTGAAGGCGATTCTTGCACTATTGCCATCGACACTTATCTTCTCTATCATGTCCATCTCTACGACGTTTATTCCAGTTTCTGGATCTATGACTTCCTTCAGTTTTTCCTTTATCTGCTGTGCCTTGTCCACTGGCATTATACCAACTCTTCACCAGGTTTCCACTCGAAGTGCGCCTGAAGCAATGTATACGCGGCCTGTGGGGGCACTATGCCGCGCTCGGTGATTATTAGATCTATGAACTCCGGAGGCGTCACATCGAACACCGGGTTGCGTATTTTAACGCGTGGGAACCGCTTGGGATTGACTATCTCTTTTGGGTCACGCTCCTCTATCTCAACGAGGCTGCCAACCAACGTGCCCGGGTGGAATTTGTAGCTCTCTGCAGCAACAAAAAATGGCACTCGGGCCTCATGTGCGACGAGGGCTATTTGGGATGTGCCTATCTTGTTGATGACCGCGCCGTTCGCCGCGATGCTGTCCGCGCCCACTATCACCTTATTCACATCTCTTATGAAATATCTAACCGCTGAGTCGACGATCAATGTCGTTGGCACCCCGGCTTTGCTGAGTTCGCGGGCGCTTACGAAACCCTGCCTCGATGGTCTGGACTCTGTGACAAAAGCTTTGATTCTCTTCCCTTGTTTGAAGGCGGTCTTGATCACTGCGAGCGCACATTGGCTGTTACAATGGGTCATCAAAACATCCCCATTTGATATCCTTCGTGCACCTATCTCGCCAATCACTTTGACCGCATTATTAGATGTGTGTATAAATTCGTCTGCACGCGAGACGACAATTTTCCGCAATGTCGCAATATCTGCACCCTTCATCGGCGCCAGCTTAGAGACCACAAACTTTACTGCGTTCGGCAGGGACACAGCTGTCGGCCTCGTGGCAATCAGAAGCGACGCTACGCGGTCAATCTCTTTTATAAACTCGGAGGAATTTTTTGCCTTCGACGTTTTCGCGGCAATCTTCAACGCGGAGGCCGCAGCCCTCCCGATCTTGCCCGCGCCTCTTATCTTCATCGTGCGAATATCTTGCGCGATGCGCTCCACTTGATTTACCATATCATCGCCGACCGAACTATACCAGACTAGTTTAAATCGTTGGCTGTTAGTGCAATTTCCTCCTCAACTCATTCATGAAAATTTGGCTGTCGGTTTTGTGCGTCTGATCGGATTCCGCAGAAACGCTTTGTTTGAATTTTTCCAAGAAGATATTAACATCAGAAGACTCACCTGACACTTTTTCAACTAAAGCTTTGAGCTCTTGTGGGTAGACGAGGTACGGCATGACCGAGGATAAGGAATCTAGAATCAACTTTCTTTCTATCTCTTGCATCTCAGCACCTATACATTGAGCGGCAATTCTTTGAGTGTGCCCATCGTCACAGTCGTCATCACGCTCTTCACAGAGTCAAACGCATTTATCTTATCGTCGACGAACTTTTTTAGGTCCTCGAGGTTCTTGGTGCGCACTTTCACTAAAAGAGAATGATTTCCAGTTGTCTGGTGTAGCTCGCATACCTCATGATAACGAATAAGCGTCTTGGCGACCTCACGTATGCTACGCGCATCAACTTCGATATTCACGAAAGCTAGGACTTCTCGACCAAATTTTTGAGGATCGATGACAGCTGCATAGCCCGTTATCATCCCTGATTTCTCAAGATGTTTGATACGCTTGCGAACACCCGATGTACTGAGGCCAACTTCTCGGCCCATCTTGCGTAGAGACACTCGAGCGTTCGCACTTAACATCTTCAAAAGTCGCATATCGACGCTGTCCAAAATGTCTCCTCCACCTGCCTCGGATTAAAGTCTCGGTAATCTCTCTATTTATCTTTTGTGTAGGTAATTTTTGACAAATTTTCATTTAAATTGATGGAAAAAATTTGAAAAACGTGCATCAGAATACCGTCAACTTTCCAGAAATTATCATGTTCGTGATTTTTTTAATATTTGAAAGCCATTCGTTGGCTATGCCATCGATTTCCGAGCGCAGAGCTCCGAGTTTGTATCTTTTCTCTGGGATTACGCCGATGTTTAAAACGTGCGGCTGATCTATCGGCTTGCCTATCTGGCTGAGTATTTTCACGAAAGCCTCGTCCACGCCCTTCAACTTCGCCACATCCTGAGCGATCTGGATGGCGAGCAAGTTGTAAATCTTGCCAACATGGTTGACGGGGTTCTTTCCAGCTGCGGCCTCGAGCGACATCGGGCGCCCAGGCGTAATCAAACCATTGACTCTATTACCTCGGCCCGTCGCCCCATCATCACCTTGCTCCGCCGATGTCCCTGTGACTGTTATGTACGCCACGCCCTTGCTGGGATTGTCCGCTGTGTTGACGAAGACACCGACTTTCATCTTCGTTATCTTCGCCGCTAGATCCTGCACGGCAGAGGCGACATCCTTCTTCAGCGAGAGATAGCTGTCCATGTCCTCCAAAAGCGGACTTATTGCCGCCATTGCGATTGTCAGATCTACCACGTTGCCTCTTCGTCGTCCCATTACCTTTATGTCTTCCCCTACAGCTGGATACTTTTTCTTAAAAGTCGGTGAATTCAACATCTGTTCCGTTTTAAGCACGAGCTCTTCAGTCTCGGAAAGAGGAGCATAGCCTATCCCCATCGATGTATCGTTTGCGAGAGGCATTGACCTATCTCGGTTGAACACATCCATCAAATCTATAGAACCCCTGCCGATACGCGGCACCACTTCCACGTGATTGTCGATATCCAAATGTCGCATCGTGCTCTTGAGGTAACGTTCCGACGCATCCTTTGCGATGTCATTTATTGGGATTGATTGATCTCCGACCATTTCCGTCCCGCGCCCAGCAAGCAAAACATATATTGGCTTGATCACTTTTCCTCCACCGAACTCCGGTTTTGCTGCGCCACCAACTATCATCACTTTGTCTGTGTTGTGATGCAGAATTGTGTTAAAACGTTTGATATACTCTCGACAGAGGGCCCTGCTCACCGCCTCAGACATGCCGTCCGCCAAGCTATCTGGGTGACCTATCCCTTTTCGCTCAACTATCTCTATGTCCTGATATTTTACTGACGCATGTTTGAACTCTTCCACGACGATGTTGCGCTGCATTCAAACACCAAGCTATTTTTGTTAGCTGGGCTGAGTATTTATTAGTTTTGTCCGATATAACCAATAGGAATGGGGGGTAAAATGCGACTTTTAAAGCCATCGGAGATTCGCGCCAGGCGTTTGGAGTTGGGCCTCACACAAGTGCAACTTGCTAAACTAGCTGGAGTGACGCAGGCATACATAGCTAAGATAGAGGCGGGCACTGCAGACCCAACTATATCTATCATCGAGAAAATTTTGGAAACGCTTGAGAAAACTGCCAGTGAAAAAGAAAAAACCGCCAGCGAAAAACATGTAACGGCAAAGGAAATAATGGCCACTCCTGTAATCTCCGTAAAACCGGACGATAAAATAGAAAGAGCTGCGAAGCTGATGAACTCGTACAAGATATCCCAACTCCCTGTGATAGACGGTGACGCCCAAATCGGCTCCATCTCAGAAGCCACACTGATGCATCAGTTGACGACTGGAAAAGATATGTCAAAGCTTGTCAGAAGAAGCATAAAAGAAATAGTGGAAAGCCCATTCCCGACAGTTAGCAAGG
Organism: Hadesarchaea archaeon; assembly: GCA_041490225.1. Classification (GTDB taxonomy): domain Archaea; phylum Hadarchaeota; class Hadarchaeia; order Hadarchaeales; family Hadarchaeaceae; genus DYFS01. Next base: position 4,964 of record JBGPSS010000018.1, on the reverse strand, counting down.
ATACCGATGTTGAGACTATTTACCATTTATTGGAACATAGCCCAGCTGTCTTGGTAGTTGACCGTGGAAAAGCGGTGGGTATATTGACCAAGGCTGACGCTCTCAAACTTAGAAAATTGAAGAGTTGAAAATGTGGCAAGACGCTTTTTAGATATTTATTCTTAGGACTAGACAATGACTTGGTGTACTGATGGTCGATGAACCAGCAAAAAGCCGCGTGGCGAGGTGGATAGCGGGTGATATCGCGCTGTCTGACAAGCCTAGCAACGCCCTCAAACTTTGGCGGGATAGATTCGAGATAAGCCAAACTGCGCTAGCCGGCGCCTTGAAGATTTCGCCATCAGTAATAAGCGACTACGAAGCTGGGCGGCGCAAGTCTCCTGGAGTGACTACTATCAAACGCATAGTCGAGGCCTTGATCATGAGCGACATCAAAGTGGGTGGAAAAGTCACAAGGGCCTATTCTTCCATGTTTGGGAGTCAATTACCGCCCGACGTGCTTCTAGACATGCGGGAGTTCGAGAAACCGATAGACGGCAAGGCGTTGTGCAAGGCTATCGATGGAGAAGCTGTCGCAAACAAGGATCTGCTGGATAAAAGATTGTTTGGTTACACTGTCATCGATGGCCCAAAAGCCATCCTTATGCTCTCCGCCGAGGAATTCATGCACCTCTACGGGATGACGACAGAACGCGCCCTCGTATTCACGGGCGTCACCACCGGTCGCTCGCCCATGATCGCCATAAAAGTGAAGGGGATAACCCCCGGAGTCGTCGTCATTCATGGGGAAATCAAAGAAGTCGACCCCCTGGCAGTAAAAATTGCTGAAATCCTACGCGTCCCGCTCATAGTGTCCAAGATAACTGCCGTAAACGAACTCATAGAGAAGCTCAAGAAGTGCTCCCCATAGCTGCGATAACGGCAAACGCCGAAGTTTTTATAGACAAATCAAAAGTCTTTTATCCCTTAACTCAAAGGGTTGAAACAAGCAAAATCTATTCGGTGGAAATACCAATGGACGTTGGAATCGTTGGCTACGGAGTTTACATCCCTCGGTATCGCATCAAAGTTGAAGAGATAGCGAAGGTCTGGGGGACGGACGCCGAGCGAGTCAAACGTGGCCTTTCCCTTGAGGAAAAATCTGTCCCAGGCCTAGACGAGGATGCCGCCACGCTAGCTGTCGAGGCCGCTAGAAGCGCCGTCAAGCGATCTGGAATCAACCCACAGGACATAGGCGCCATCTACGTCGGCTCGGAGTCGCACCCATACGCCGTTAAACCAACTGCCACAATCGTGGCTGAAGCTATCGAGGCGACCCCTGACCTGACCGCCGCTGACTACGAGTTTGCCTGCAAGGCTGGCACAGCCGGGATCCAGACATGTATGGGCATGGTGGGGTCCGACATGATAAAATACGGTATGGCGATAGGTACAGATACTGCCCAGGGCGCTCCGGGGGATCCGCTAGAGTATACTGCTGCTGCGGGTGCGGCGGCGGTCATCGTCGGGAAGAATGGTAGCCAGACGATTGCCTCCATCGAGGACACATATTCTTACACCACTGACACCCCTGACTTCTGGAGGCGGGAAATGCGACCATACCCCAGGCATGGCGGGCGCTTCACCGGCAAACCTGCGTATTTTAAACACGTACTCTCTGCCGCCCATGGACTCCTGAGGAAGCTCCAACTCGCCCCCAAGGACTTTGCATATGCCGTCTTTCATCAGCCAAATGGCAAGTTTCCGCTTCATGTCGGGAAGGAACTGGGTTTTACCAAGGAGCAAATAATGCCTGGAACACTCGTACAAAAAATTGGCAATACATATTCTGGGGCAAGTATGATCGGCCTAGCCGCGGTCCTAGACCAAGCGAAGCCGGGTGAAAGGATCCTAGTGGTTTCCTATGGCTCGGGCGCCGGCAGCGATGCTTTCAGCATCATGGTAAAAGATGGGATAGAAGCTAAGCGGGACGCCGTACCTAAAGTGGCTGACTACATCAACAATAAAACATACATCGACTACTCCACTTATGTAAAGTTTAAGCAGCTCTTGGTGAAGTAAATGCGCAAGGTTGCAATTATTGGGGTTGGATTGACAAAATTCGGGGAGCTTTGGGATGTCTCCCTCAGGCGGATGATGCTCGAGGCTGGAGCTCGGGCAATCGAGGATGCTGGCATAGATGGCAAGAAAATTGACGCCATGTACGTGGGAAATATGTCAGCTGGGCAGTTCATCAGCCAGGAACACATCGCCTCGTTGATAGCTGACCACGCTGGCCTGACGCCTATACCCTGCACGCGGGTGGAAGCAGCGTGCGCATCCGGTGGATTGGCTCTTCGCCAAGCGGTGATAACTGTCGCCTCGGGTATCCACGACATCGTGGTCGCCGCCGGAATAGAGAAGATGACCGACGTGCTCGCCGAGCAGACTACCGAGGCATTGATCACCGCTGCAGACCAAGAGTGGGAGGCATTCGTTGGCGCTACTTTTCCGGGCCTCTATGCGCTTATGGCCAGACGTCACATGTACGAATTCGGCACTACCGAAGAACAGCTCGCAAAGGTGGCTGTGAAGAACCACCACAACGCCTGTTTCAATCCATGCGCGCAATACCAGATGGAGATAACTGTTGAGGATGTACTAAACTCTTCCCCGGTAACCACGCCGCTGAAACTGCTTGACTGCTCACCCATCACCGATGGCGCCGCCTGCGTCATTTTGGCCCCATTCGACATGGCGAGGGAATTCACGGATACTCCAATACTGGTCGCCGGCACTGGCCAGGCGAGCGATACCATCTCGCTACACGACCGCCAGACACTCACTGGAATAGCCGCCACCAACAAAGCTGCAGAACTGGCCTACAAGATGGCGGGCGTCGGTCCAAACGATATAGATCTCGCTGAGGTTCACGATTGTTTCACCATCGCTGAGATAATGGCCATCGAGGACTTGGGCTTCTGCAAAAAAGGTGATGGAGGCAAGGTGACAGAGCGAGATGAAACCGCCATCGGTGGGCGAATCCCTATAAACACGAGCGGTGGTCTAAAAGGCAAGGGGCACCCTGTTGGCGCTACTGGTATAGCCCAAGCTGTAGAAATTACTCAACAGCTCCGCGGCGAGGCCGGCAAACGCCAAGTCAACGGCGCTGAGATTGGGCTGACGCACAACGTCGGCGGCTCAGGCGGAACCGTCGTTGTCCACGTGATGAGGAGGGGTGACTGATGGCTGTCCCACGTTTCTGGAGGGAAATCTCCAACCGCTACAACCTCATAGGAACAAAATGTGGCAACTGCAACAAAGTCTTCTTCCCACCGCGTTACATCTGCCCGAAATGTAGGCGGATTGGCAAGCTGGATCCGTACAAGTTGAATGGAAAGGGTAAAATCATCTCGTTCACCGTTACCCATGTCGCACCCAACGGTTTCGAGGACCAAACGCCTTACGCGCTCGCGATAATAGAGCTCGACGAAGGATCCCGCCTCACCGCGCAAATCACCGACTGCGACCCAAACAAAATCAAAATTGGCGACCGCGTCGAAATGATATTCAGACGGATAGGTCAAGATGGCGAAGATGGCGCCATATACTACGGATACAAAGCTAGGTTGATCTAAATTTTCCTAGCAAAAGTCAAGTAGCCTGTGTGCGCAATCATCCGCGTACTCGGACGTGTGGCCCCAGGTTTGACCTCGAACTCTCTCACAAGGCACTCGATGGTTCGATATTCGATGAAGCTATGTTTTGGCAGCTCAATGTAAAGCCTTTGGATATGTTCGACACATGGTGAAAAAGCCACAAAATGACCGCCGGGTTTTAGTGCTCCGTAGACGTGGGCAAGCGCTCGCTCAGGCTGAGGCAAATCGAGCGTCACGAGATCGACATTTTTCTCGTCTATGCCCTCGTAAATATCCTTGCGCTTTATTTTGACAATATCGCCCAGCCCAGCAATCGCGACGTTCTCCTCGGCCAATTGAGCAAAATCCTCCCGTACCTCGTAACTGATAACTCTGCCATTTGGCCTGACGAGATTTCCCAGAAATATCGCGAGCGCTCCCGAGCCCGCGCCAGCGTCCACGACAAAATCGCCTGGACCCACACCTGCATAAGCCACTATCTGTGCCGCGTCCTTCGGAAGCATTATCTGCGGCATTCGGCGCATCTTTTGAAGATAGTCGACCATGCGTGGGCTCAACACAACGAACTCCTTGCCGACATGCGATTTGATTCGGGTGCCTGGTTCCGCCCCTATCAGCCCCGCCAAATCGATGACTCCAAAATCTGTATGAAGCTGCCTCCGCTCGACCTTTACGAGGTACTTTTTGCCCCGCTCGTCTATGAGGATTGCTCGCTCGCCTTCTTGAATCATGACAACCACAGATTTTTACGTTTGCCAGCTTAAATAACGGCTCGAAGGACGGCAACAAAATGGACATAACATGGCACACGAAACACTTGAAGCCGCGGCAGATGATTGCGATCCCACTCGTGCTCGCCGCAGTATTCGCGGCTGTATTCTTGATTCGGGGCGTGCCCATGAGCATCGAGTTCTCCAGCGGCACCATGATAACTTATCGCAACTTGGAAAACAGCCCAAACGCCGATGCTGTCGAGAGCGCGCTCAGCACAGTTCTAGCGGCCGATGTTAAGGCTGTCATAACTCAAGATTCGGCCGCCAGCACATTCGGCTTGGATATCCAAACTACAAAGGCACTCGACGATAACGGGAGAGAACAGGTTCAACGCACAATGGCCGATCAGTTTGGCATCCAAAGCACGCCTGAATTTTATGCGATCGAGCCAGCCATAAGCCAAACCTACTTGCGCGGGGCTATGTGGGCAATCGTTTTATCGTTCATCGCTATGTTCGTGATCGTCTCCATCGTTTTCAGGCATAGAATTGACGGCATAATGCTGCCATGCGTTGCACTCAACATGGTCTGGGCCCTCGGCGGGCTGGCTCT
>JBGPSS010000017.1:0-11065 GCA_041490225.1 Hadesarchaea archaeon | reverse complement strand
CGGTCGAAAATCAAATAGAATCGTCAGGAAAGGCACCTGGTACCATAAGCAGCGCCATCGGAAACCTAAGGTCCAGAGATGCCCTATTCACATTTCTCAGAATCATTTCATTTTATAACGAGCACGAAAAATTGCCAGACAATTTAGTGTTTGCCCCGGCACCTGTGGACAACTTGATTCGGGACGGCACCGAGATCCCAGCGAACCACGCGTACTTTTTGCTCGGCACCCAGTACGTCATCACCGATACACCAAGGGTGAACCAAATCGTGTCAGATATGCGCCAGATAATTGATGATAACAGCAAGCTCGCCGAAAACCTCTGCAGATGGGTCTACGAAAACATTACGTATCCTATACCGCCTCCCCTCGGCTGGTTCACGTCCGAGGAGGTTCTAGACACACGGCAGGGAAAGTGCCTCGACAAAGCCAATCTGTACCTTGCCCTAGCTAGGACAGCTGGAATACCTGCAAGGCGCGTGAGTGGATTCTTGATTTTTGAGCAAGTGTCTCCGCCGTTCATCGAAATCGCGGGGATAACGCCAGATGGTAAATATATAGTTGGCCACGCTTGGACGGAGGTATATCTCCAAAATGAAGGCTGGGTTTTCGCCGATCCAACTTGGCCTTCTTTCAGGGCACCCACTCATGACAACTACCTTTACTCGAGCGTCGAGGAAACATGGCAGGAAGTTCTCACCTCTTATGAAATCACGTATGGGGAACTCATTTGAGCATGGCGTGTTGCGAGTGCTGAGCTATGAAACAAATTTCCCACATCGACAAGGAAGCTCTGGAGTTTATTCTAGGTGCTTCCCGTTCAAGCCATCCCAAAGAATTCGTGGGGGTGCTACGCGCTATCGGAGACACGATCAAAGAAGTGCTTCTGCTGCCCGGTACAATTTCCTCAAGCCGATCAGCTGTGCTAAAACTCCACATGATGCCCATCGATCCAACCGCCTGCGGCACAGTGCACAGTCACCCCTCACCCAACGCCGCACCCTCGGGTGAAGACCTCGCGCTTTTCGCGAAGCACGGGCGAGTGCATATCATCGCCGCCGCCCCATACAACGAGCACTCGTGGAAAGCTTACAATCATAGAGGGGGAGAAATCTCGTTGGAAATAGTGGGTTGAACACATGCACTGGGAACTCTGGCGTCCGTGGTATGAGAAAATTGTGCGCCGACTAAATCTAAATAAAAAGACCGACGAAGCCGCCGCTAAAATACTGAACGACCTATTGCCGGAACCTGATATTAAAAAGCTGAGGAACTTGATCAAAGGAAAAGAATGCATCGTGCTCGGCGCCGGTCCGTCGCTCGATGGCGACCTTGAAAAACTCGAACGAGCTGGCTTCCTGAACAAAACATTGATAGCTGCGGACGGCGCGACCTCGGCTGTGCTTGAGTACCGCAACCCTGAAATCATCGTCACCGACCTAGATGGCGTTGTGAATGATCAACTCGAGGCTTGGCAACGAGGGTCTTGGATGGTCGTCCACGCTCACGGCGACAACGTTTCACAGGTGCGTAAGATAGCCCCCAATCTCAAAGAGCGCGTCGTCGGCACGACGCAAGTCGAACCTTTCGGTAGGCTGTACAACTTCGGAGGCTTCACGGACGGTGACCGGGCTGCATTCATGGCACATGAACTCGAGGCAAAGAAAATTTACTTGGCTGGGATGGACCTAGGCTCGAAGATCGGCAAACATTCTAGCGATAAAGATGTCAAACGAAAACTCATCAAACTCAAAATATGTGGGGAACTCTTGGCTTGGCTAGCAGGTGAACTTGGCGCAAAGTTGATCAACTTGACCGGTCACGGCGAACCCATACCAAACGTGCCGAAGGGCAACGCAACTTTCAAGACTTGACACATACGCCGAGAAAAATGTTACAACGATAAACAGGAAATAATCAAATCTTTTCTTTCTTTTTTGACGTTTCTTTCAACGCTTTCCTAGTCCGCTTTCTCTCCTCTTTATCCAGCTCCGCCAGCCGCCTCGCATGTTCCTGCATGAGGGAATCGTATGTCTCCCTTGAGATGGAGCCCTCCTTGAAATACTTCTTGGCCGCCTCCGTCTGTAACCTCGTGATATGTTTCTTTTCTGCCCTTATCGCTTCCAACTTGATTGAATAAATTTTCTTTCGCGATAAAACGGCTGCGGAAATTCCTATCGCCAAACCAACCGCGACCAGCGCCAAGAGGAAGATGACCCCGCTCGGAAGTGGTGGGGGGACGATGTTGAAGACGTAGCTTCTAGAACCAGCGTTACCGTTTGCATCCGCAACTGTCAGGGATATCAGCTGGCCCCCCGCGTTCTCGAAGCTGATCGCGCTAGATGTGTAGACGCCGTTGTCTCCCCCTGTCAGGACGATATTCCCGTGTCCCGGCGCGCTCAGTATGATGGTAGCGCCCCCGACCGGTGTTCCATCTGGGTACGACGCGCGAACCCTTATCTCGGCCTGTTTTCCTACCCCCAATTCAAGCCCACTCGGGCTCAACAAATCCAATTGCAACACGGCCGGCTGAATCTCGACGATAGTGTAATATCCACCGGCCTTCGTGCCCTTCGTGGCCTCGGCAGATATGCACCAGTTCTCTATCGGATCGTCCCATTTTAGGGTATAGGTCGCTGAGTATGTGCCCGATGCGCCATCGACCGGTGCAAGGGAGACAACATCGTTTGTCGGCGAGCGATAGCTAACGTCGGCACCGTCTATAAGGGTGCTGCCCTCTTTGACCTGAAGGGACAGCGTGACGTCCCTTCCCCTCAATCGAATGATGTTATTTGGCGGGGATAGGAAGACAACCGTGTAGTTCGTGTTTGGCGGCAAACTCACCCCGATGTTTTTAGATGTCTCACCGGTGTTTCCGTTGCCATCGACCGCGCTAGCCAATATCGCCCACGGTCCCGGTAGGTCGCCGAACGAGATGATATAGTCCCCCTCGTAGGCTCCGTCGCTTATATCAACGCTGAGTCTCCTGCTCCAGTCACCGTATGAAAAAAGTATTGTCACCACACCACTTTCAAGTGGGGTTCCATCCGAACTTTCCACCGTGCCGGAGAAATGAATCGTTTGCCCATTATAGTAATTACTCCCCGTGATCAAAGTCAGCACCAGGTCGTCCGGTGATGCACTCGCGAAAGAATTGGATGCCAACATGCCGTAAACGAGCAGGGCCGCGGTTAGTGAAACTATCAGCAATGCTCGGCCATCATTTTTCATAAACACTTGAACCAGCTCATTTTCCTTTTTTCCTCGGATGTTTTTTCTCGGAGAGTTTCTTCTTTTTCATTTTATCCATCAAAAGTCTCTCTTCTTTGTCCAGATTTGTCAACTTGGTTGCGTATTCTTTTGTGAGATTGTCATAGGTTTCCCTCGATATCGCACCCTTCTTGAAATATTCCAAAGCCGCCTCTTTTCTGAGCCTTTCGATCTCTTGCTTCTCCCTCTTTATTGTCCCAAGTCTTCTCGTACGCAGGCGACCCTGGGCAACAAATGCGGATGCGACGACCAAACCCAAGACGGCCGCGAGCACCACTGGCCAATATCTGATGACGTAAGTAAATGGCCCCGGTGGCACTATCACGGTCCACGCCGCCGCCATGGAGCTCGAATTACCATATGCATCGACGGCTGAAATCTGAATATTCCATGTTCCCACTTCCCCGTCGCCGATGATGTAAGTAGCACCGTAGATTCCGCCCCCCTCGGCCGTGAGCGTCAAGTTCTCGCCCCTCGGCTTGTTGACGACGATGATCCCTTCATTGACCGGGCTACCATCGATGTAGCGCGCCTGGACCTCTATCTTCACTGTCTCCCCCGCCTCAAACTCCCGCTTGGTCGGGGGCGGGCTGTTGAGCGTAAGGCTGAGCGTCGCCGGAGCGATGCTGACAATCATAGTTAAACTCGCCCCAGCCTTGAACACGCCATCCGTCGTCTTCTCGCCAATGACCGACATGTCCCATTCTCCTGTCGGGGTATCCAATGGTAGGGTATACGCCACCGAGTAGACGCCCAACGAACCCTCCGCCAAATGAACGTTATCTCCGCTGGGGACAATGAGCACGACATTTGCCCCGCTGATTTTTGTATTATTTTCCGTGATCTGAACCATCACTGTCACCGCCTGACCCCTCGAGAAATAAGTCTGGCCAACAGTGGGGCTCAAAATGGTGACTACATAATATCGATATGCGACCGGGTAGGTGACGGTGACGTCGACGCTCACCGGCGCAGATGTAGTGTTTCCGTAGTTGTCCACCGCGGTGACGTATATCGTCCACGTGCCCTCGGGGTTGTCTAAAGCGATGAAGTAACTCGCGCTGTACGCCCCATTTGCGATCGCAGAGGTGATGACTTTGCTCAATGACCCACTCACGATCGAAATCGTCGCCGTGCCGCTTCCGACAGGCTCATTCTTCGGGTTCTTTGCTGTGCCAGATATTCTGATCCATTGCCCCTTCTCATAGCTAGCATTGTCCGTGATCACGGTGATAGTTATCGTGGTGGATACATTTATGGTAACGTTGACGGTGCTGGTCGCCCCTCCCGCGGAAGTTCCTGTTACCCGGTAGGTGAAGCTTCCGGTGGTAGCGACATCCGTGGTGGCAAATGATAAAACGCTGCTGAAGTCAGGCAAACCTAAAGTTGAGGTAAAACTCGCAGATACGCCCTCTGGTGTAGATCCGACCCAACTCCCGCTAAGCGAGACATTTTCTTTGACACCCATCTGGAAGTTGACGGTGACGTTCAAGGTTGCGTTGTCCAACCGCATCAATGTTGTTGTACGCGGAGATACGTCGACCGAGAAAACCATAGTTGTGACCGATACTGCGACGTCCAATGTCCGTTTTATATTGCCGGCGCCCGTGGCCGTGATGCGGCAGGTGAAAGCGCCAGTGTCGGCGCCGCTGCTTGTTGAGAAAGTTAGGATGCTGGCGAACTCGTTGTCGGACGTCATCGTCCCACTTTCGGGGCTGAAGCTTGAAGTGATCCCAGAAGGCGTGACTCCCCCAACCCACTCGGCCTCCAGCGAAACCGGGCTCGAGGTGCCGAGGGTGAGTTTAACAAAAACATTATCCGAGGTGCTGTGCCCCCGCAAGACCTGGATCTGGGAGAACGAGGTGCGCAGGGTGAAGTTCTCTATCATGAAATCCCATATCGATGACCAAACACCGGGGTTCCCGACCCAGTCCCAAGCTCGAACCTTCCAATAGTAGGAGTAGGTTCCCACAGCAAGGGTCTCCGTCTTGGATCTGTTGTCCAAGTTGTCCAAGTTCTCCATGATTTCTGGAGAGGAGAAGTTACTGTTGTTGTCGACCCACAGTTCGTACCGCCTGACCCCGCTGACATCGGTGGTCATTGAGTTGTCGTCGCTCGTGCTGTTCCACTGAAAAGTTATGGTTGCCTGTTCCGTGGCGCTGTGGTTCCCGGGGGAGATGAGGGTAGGCGCGAGGGGCGGCGTGGTGTCGACCATAAATGTCCAGTTATCGGAGGCGACAAATATCCACCCTAGGTAAGCACGAACCATCCAGTGGTAATTATCGTCTGCAAGCGAGTTTTCGGGTGGCAGGGTGCGCGTGAGAGCGACGACGTTTTCCAAAAATTCTGGCGATGAAAAGTTTGCGTCGTTGTCCACCCAGATTTCGTATTTGTCGAAAACGTAGTTGTTATCCCCGTAGTTGTTATCCCACTCGAATGTAGGAGTGTTGTCGGTCGTCTTGGTTCCATCGGCTGGCGAGACAATGACAATTTTTAAATTTATCGTCATCGTCAGAAACGGATAGCCATCATTTACCGCTGGGCGAATGATCCAAATGTCGTTAGTCCCCTCGTCTTCGTAAGGATCGTAGAGGAAGTCCCAAGGAGTAGTCAATCCCGCGCTCCAAGTGTTGTCGGTGTAAGTCCTGATGTATTTCATGTTCTCAGTGGTTTTGCCAGTCCCGCCAGCGCTTGTTGACCGCCCAGATGTCTGGTTGTCCCAAAAGGAGTTGTCCACTCTTCCACTACTAATCTTATATCCGACGAGCCCGCCTACATGAGTACCCGTGCCACTCACAGAACCCGTGGAATAACATTTGGACACGGTTGTGACACTAGGTATATACCCGATGAGACCGCCTACATCATTCGTACCACTCACAGAACCCGTGGAATATGAGTTGGACACTGTTCCATTATTCTGCCCGACGAGCCCGCCTACATTATCGTGACCAATCACAGAACCCGTGGAATAACATTTGGACACGATTCCATTAGCGGTAGTAGTCCCGACGAGACCGCCCACATAATGATTGTCACCACTCACAGAACCCGTGGAATATGAGTTGGACACGGTTCCACTACTCAGCCCGACGAGACCGCCCACATAATTCTCACCATTCTCAGAACCCGTGGAATATGAGTTGGACACGGTTCCATTATAATTCTGCCCGACGAGCCCGCCCACGTACTCCTTCTTGCCATTCACAAAACCCGTGGAATGATATGAGTTGGTCACGATTCCATATCCATTAAACCCGACGAGACCGCCCACATAATTGTCACCACTCACAGAACCCGTGGAATAGCAGTTGTCCACGGTTCCTTCATAATTATTCCCGACGAGACCGCCCACATACAGGTAATTCTCACCACTCACAGAACACGTGGAATATGAGTTGGACACGGTTCCCCCCCCATAAGAATTAGCCCCGACGAGACCGCCTATACGCTGATTATATCCAGATTGACGAGCATTGCCAATAACAGAACCCGTGGAATAGCAGTTGTCCACGGTTCCATTAGTACCCCCGGTACCCCCGACGAGACCACCCACATAAGTAGCACCAATCACAGAACCCGTGGAATGATATGAGTTGGACACGGTTCTGCCATTGCCCCCGACGAGCCCGCCTACACTACCACTACGACCCTGGCCACTCACAGAACATGTGGAATATGAGTTGGACACGGTTCCATCATTACTCCCGACGAGACCGCCTATACTATTGTGATTCTCACCAATCACAGAACCCGTGGAATATGAGTTGTCCACGGTTCCATTATAATTCCGCCCGACGAGCCCGCCCACATAAGTGGACATACCAAGTCTGCCTATTGCATTTTCGTTCTCCAGCCCCACGTTCTTCACCACTGCGTTCTCGACATACCCGAAAAGACCGATGAAGTTCGAGGACGTGGTTAGTCTGTTGATGTACAGGTTGCTTATTTTGTATCCCCGCCCGTCAAAACTTCCCGTAAATGGGGTATTATACGTCCCTATCGGCTCGAACCCTAAGTATTGACCTGGCTGAGTGACATTTTCGTTCCAAGTCCGAGTAGCAGAGGCATCTATATCGTTGCCGAGTGCGTAGTAGGCCCCAAGGTTGGTATTCATCGCCTGTAGTTGTTCTACAGTTGTTATGATGAGAAGGTTTGCTGGTGTGCCGCTACCGCTGGGGGTGGACATCATCAGTAGCATCAACAGCGGAGCAGCGAAGAGGAGGGTAACCACGAGCGTGACGCTCAAAGTTCTCGAACGTTGTGGACCCATTTGCAACCTCCACGCTATCTCTCTACCCGTAGGGCGCTAGCAAACTCGGCCTGCTTCGCTGTGATTTCAGCGCTCGGAGCCCTCGGCGCGACTACCAAGCCGTGCTTGGTAATATACAGGGGGACGATGTGGGGTGAATGGGAACTCCCCCGCATCTTTACTATTTCAACTGCCCTAATCCTTCCCGGTCCCGCCTTGTAATAGTAGAAGGCGATTATTCCATCAGCCAAGAACTCCTCCACGCCTGTCCTCGAGACCCTGCCTGGGGCCTCTTCGACTTCTGCGACAAGAAAACTCGTGACGTTGAGCGTCTCGAAGTACCTGAAGAGCTGCTCGATGTATATCCGGTACTGCTCAAGTCTCCCAGAGAAAGCGGTTGCCATGGCGGAGATGGAGTCCAACGCCAGCATGTATGGGCTGAATCCATGAGGGATAAAATCAAGCACTATCGCAGCGTCTATGGACAGCCTACCGGAAGCTTTTTCAAGCAACGCCTCGACGGACCTGGCTATCGAGATAGGCTCCAGCCTCTTGATAACGAGCTTGCCTTGCCCCGCCCGTAGGAAGATCGAGTCACTTTCCCTCTTCATCACCTCGACCTCGAATCCAAAGTCCAACAAGTGCCTAACCAGTCGTTCCGGTGCCTCTTCGAGGGTAAAGTAGACACAATCGTGCCCCTCGCACGCTGCGTTGTAGAGCGTTTGTAGGGCGAAGATTGTCTTACAAGTACCTGGGCCTCCCTCGACAAGTACGCTTGTGCCCCGTATAACGCCTCCTTCATGGAATAATTGATCGAAGCCAGGGACTCCGATCTTGACTATTTCTTTTTCTTTAATTGTAGGTTTTTTGACTACCGGCTTCCTCTCTTCTTTCGGCCGCTTCGGTTTTCCTTCTTCCTTCCTCTTTTTTTCAAGCCGGCGTTTTTTTGGCATTGAAATCTCAACCTCCTTTTTTTAACCATTGCCAAGCAAGCGGTCGTAATCAACGTCATAGTGGTTATAGACGGCCCTCGGTATTTTTTCGTCCTCTGACAGCGACATATTTTCCCAAGTATATGGCTGGGTGATGGGTTATATATATGACGGTCACTTGTTTTGCTACCTGACATCTTTTTGGTTATATGTTGGGTTGGGTGTTTGGGCCGCCGTCGTTCCGCTTTTGATATACCCACCACATGCGACGCTGCCCTGCCGCTAAAGTTAAACTCTGCTACAACAAAGTTTCAACGCAAGGGGAAGTTGCTATGAAAGATCCGGCCCGAAAATATTTTGACTTGAAGGTGACCGACCGCGAGCGCGCGATATTCGAGGGGGCGATCACCCTCGGCGCCCTCTACCACCAGTTCATCGGCGCAGCCATCCACGATGCAAAAGCGCTGGAGCGAGCGATGGAGCAGGCGGCGATCGCGCAGCCGTTCATCGAGAAAGCTGTTGTTAGAATCAAGTGCTCCAAGAGGAAAAGGAAACACCCATACGTCTATCCCGAACTCTCAGCTGAAATGTTAAAAATTGACCTCGTCGCAAAATACGGCGGAGCTCGCGTGCGCGTCGGCATGCGATATGTGCAGGAGCTGAACTACCCGCTGATGTTCATCGCTGGCTCGGTCAAGCGCTAATTATCTCTTGCGCTTTCTTCTAGCTGGCCCGCGTCTCCATTCCTCGGCGTGTTTGGGAACTACTTTGATCCCCCAGTAGATCCACATCGGACCGAGTATCGCACCCACGACAAGAATTGATGCAATGAAAATAGCCAAGTTCCGGTAGATGCTAAAGCCTTCGGCGTAGAACGCTAAAAAGATCACTAGGAAAACAAGCCATGCGATACCGATTGCAACGGAAACGGCAATTCTTGATGCGAGACCCTGCGGCATTTTTTCAGTTGTTCGATCACCATCTACAAATCGTCTTTCAACATAAAAATTTAATCTTCGGATTGCTCGGCTTCCTCGGCCTTCTCCTGCGATGGTTTTTGCTCGGGCTTCTGCTCGACCTGTTTCGTTTCCTCGGTTTCTTCCACCTTTTCCTGTGGCTGTTCTTCCTTTTTAGAAACAAGCTCCAGATAAAGCTTCTTCAGCTCCGCGTCCTTCTGCCTCTGCGCTTCCCTCGACGGCTTCGGCAGACTCAGGCTCTCCCCCGCATCCTTGAGCTTCTGCTTGTACCTATGAACCTTCGCGGCCCGCGTGAGCTGCCTCGCCTTTACAGCTTTTGCCCCAGTTTTTCGAGTCATGCGTTCTATCCTCTGTTTCTAGCTTTAAATATCCTTATCACCCACACACTTTTTACGTCCCTTCCTCTTTCAACCAGTACTCAGCATCCTTCCTCAACTGCTCGAGCGCGAACCTGAACGACGCATACGACAGCGCATAGAACGTCTTGCCCTGCGATCGATGGGTCGAAATCATCCCAGTCTCGCGCAACGGCTTGAGCGCCGCATAAAATTGGGAAAGCTCAGACGGCTTCTTCAGATCCAATCCGAGTCCCACCGCCAACTCGCTCAAAGTTTTTGGACCCGCACGCAAAAATTTTATCACGATCGCGCCCTTCACTTTCAACAACTGGCGCTTTGGATGGTTACCATGGCTGAAATCGAGCAACCTCTTTAGGCCGGTATCAATCTCTTCGGGCATGATGACCAAGTATTTGTTTATAGATACCACAATATATACTTTATGCCCAAAAAATTTGGCTATTAAACACGAATAATGCTAGGAGGTGCCGACTTGCCCGTCCAGTAATTTTGGGTATATAGACTATATACGCGACTAGATCCCCCCCAAATGCCATCTATTTTAGAAAACCAGCTGCGCTAAGGCTTCTTTTACTTTCGCGACTTCGGCATTAAGCCAAAATTTTACTCAATGACTAGCCCCGTGACCTCTCTGGAGATCGAATCGGCCTTTTTAAGAAGTTTTTCTGCCAATTGGGAGATATTTTGAGGCTCTTCTTTGATTATACGCTCCAATTCTCCTTTATAATTATCCAAACGACCTACTACAGTTTTTTTGTCTATATCCTCCCTTAATTTACCTTTTATTTCTTTTTCATACAATAAATCAAGCCTATATTCCAATTCAGATAGTTTAAATAGCTCTGATAGGCTCTCAATCACCTTGGCGACTTCTAGGCCGACTTCTGTCAAAAATACCTGTTTTATCCGCCCATTTTCTTGAAAACTGACCAATTTTAGCTCTTTTAGCATGGAAAGAACGTTTAATGTGTGCGCATACGTGCTATCGATTTCTTTTGATATTATTGCCGCATACAGCGGTTTTTCTGCCTTTTTTAGAGCTAAAATGGCTTTTACAGGCTTTTCTTGGAAAAGGAACTCCTCTATACCCTCCTTCATATCCACCACTGATTAATGTTAGATCTCCACGCTTATAAATGTATCGTTTCAAGTATCTAATAAGATATATATACACTTTAAAGAATTCTTTATTAGATATACAAGAGAAGGGAATTTCCAACAAAAAATTTATCAACCGAGAAGGCGATGCAAAAAAGGTAAAAGGTGAGAGATGAT
>JBGPSS010000016.1:0-11519 GCA_041490225.1 Hadesarchaea archaeon | reverse complement strand
TCTGTGTTTATGATGGCTCCCCGCGTCAGCACGTTTCGGCGCACAAAGTGGGGGTCAGCCGGATTCTCAACGACTGTGAGTATCTTTGCCTTTTTTGTCTGCCCAGTTTTCGGGTCTGTAATATTTGCGATGTCGGTGCGCAAAATCTTGAATTTTCTTTCGCCACCCGTAGTTCGAAGTTCGACCCGCTTCGTAGAGCCGAGCCCAGTTTCCACGAACTCGCTGCCCATCTCGCGTTTTCGCTTCTTTCGCCTAGCCCATATCCGCCCGCCAGTGGACTTCGTGAGAGATCTGCCTTGCCATCTAGCCATTGAACCACTTACCTACTGTTTTAAGCGGACAGTTAAAAGCGTTTTCTAGCCTATCGGGCCATCTCGTCGAGTCGCTCTCTTATCCTTTCCATGTCGTCCTCAAAGCCGAAGTGGCCGGCGAACTTCTTAGACGTTCGAAGTACGCGAGTGCGGCCGAACGGTTTCGATTCCACAAATCCCATGGCGGCGAGTTGTTTGACGTATTCGTAGGCGCGCCCGCCTCTCAGCTCGACAAGCTTTGCCTGTTGGACGGGTTGCTTGTAGGCTATGAGGGCGAGCGTCTTGAGTGCCCCACGCGATAGCTTGGCTTTGGGTATGATACCCTCTAATTTGGGTATGAGTTCATCGCGAAGCCGCAGGGCGAAAGTATCCTTGGCAGTTTCGTGCAGCATGAGAGCCCCGCCGCGCTTATTGTAATCGCTTTTTATTACATCGACGAGCTTGTGCACATATGTTTCTGATCTGGTGCCGATGACCTTACAAAATTCCTTGATGTTGAGGGGTCTATCTGCAGCGTATAGCGATGCTTCTACGATTACGCGGTCCTCTTTGGCCCCCATCTTACGCACCAGCGGGTTTCACCAGAGAGACGAAAATTTCCCCGAATAAATCATCCTGGGCAAGAGCTACCTTCTTCTGCCCACATAGGAGCAGGAGCAATAGAAGGGTTCGTGCGACAGCAATCCTCGTCTTTTCGGTTATCAGCTCCGAGAAGGTTACATTGTGGCCATCTTTTGCGAGCTCCGTTATTCGATGGTACATCTTTTCGAGGTATTTTTCGATATTGATGTCGTATTCGCTGAGCACCCTCATGATCTTCTCTAGGCCACGCCTGATTGGATGTTTAATGTTAGGTTCGTCCTGCAGCGCCTCTTGAAGTGCACCGAGAAGGTCGGCGATCGTTATCTTTCGAGGTGATTGGTGGATCAACATAACCGGGCCGAGTTCCGGCAGGCCTATGTCGAGGACATCTTGGAGCTCCTCTTCTGCGACATTGCCGTTGCCATTCTCGTTGAGGACATAGTCGGACTTCATCCGTAGTAGGACGGAGGCTGAGAGGACGGTTCTACCAGAAACACGGAGGTCTAGCTCCTCCATCTCCTTAATGTGCTTGATGAAGACTTCAGCTAACTTTCCTATGTCGACATCCCACGGGTCGATTTTATGCTCCTGCACAAGCCCCAGCAGGATTTGGAACGGCTGATCTAGGACTACTGTCATCATTATCACCTTAGGCGGCATACCCACTTAATTCCACCGATAACATACGGGAGATTCCAGAGTCATCCATGCTCACGCCGAAGAGACGGTCGGCCACGGCCATCATAGCATCGTGCAGCGTCACGAGAATTATTTGAGATTGCTTTGACGAACGGTGGAGCATCTGCGCCACGCGTTGACGGTTTTCTGGGTCGAGGTGAGCATCTATCTCATCGAGGATGTATAGAGCGGTCGGCTTAGCCCGTTGGATGGCAAAGATGAACGCGAGCGCAGTTAGGGCTTTCTCGCCTCCAGACATTGATCTGGAAAATACGTCTTTTCCAGCGGGTTTCGCTTCTATTACCATTCCGCCGTCAAGGGGATGCTCTGGGTTCTCAAGTATGAATTTCGCCGTGCCCCCAGGCGATAGCTCGCTGAATATCTCGCTAAAGTTCTTTGAGATTTGGTCAAAAGTGTGCATAAATATTTCTCCCTTTTTCTTGTCGATGCTGGCGATGAGGTCCAAGATTGTCTGCTTTTCGTTGACCAGCTTGTTGGATTGTGTATTTTGAGCGTTGTAGCGACGTTCAGTGTTTCTAAAGTCCCTCACTGCACGCGCATTTATTGGTCCGAGGGCGTTGATTTCAGCCTCGAGTTTTGATATATCTTCCTCTAATTTGGTTTGGTTTATGCCTGATTGAACTTTTACGCGCACCCTAAAGCGTTGGATTTCTTTTTCAGCGGTATCGAGCTGTACCTGAAGCCTACCCTCTTCGATTCGGTACCCTTGAATCTCGTTGCCAAGTGCTTTGATTTCTCCATCGATGTGCTTAGCCTTTCGCCCCAAACTTTTAGCTTTACTTTCTATCTGATCCCTCTCTTTGCGCGCGTTTTGAATGGACTTCAACAGCTCGCTCTCTTGTCGGGTCGCAGATTCCAACGATTTTTGAGCTTCGGATATCTTTTGCTGGTATTCTTTGAGCCTCTGATCGAGCTGCTGGCGTTGCCCATCGAGTGTCGCTAGGCGAGTCCTGAGCTGGGAAGGTGAAATTTCCAATTTTTCTGTTTCTTTGGGTGATTCAATTATCTGTTTTATATACGCGTCGAACTCAGAAAATGTGTTGTTGATTTTATTGAGCACGCTCTGCAGTTTTCCAAGGACCTCATTGGCTTTTGCTGGTGATTTGATGCCCTTGAGATCGTGAATCAAGGCACTAAATTCATGCCTGAGTTTGTCAAATTCAGACGACAGCCGCGCGAATTCCTTCGTGGGCTCTTTGCCAGCCGGGCCGCTGATTTTTTCTAGTTCCCTTTGGGCATCGCTGAGATCTTTTTCAATTCGTTCGTAATCTCTTTTCGTTGGAGACATGAGCTCGGTCAGCGTGCCTATACGTTCTCGGAGCCCACTGGCGGCAACTATAGCTCCTGAACTCTGGCTCTGTTCGATGAGTTTGTTGAGTTCTTTAACTTTTCTTTCATGGTTTTTTATCTCTTCTTCAATTTGGCCAAATTTTTCTGAGAATTCTTGTTTTTGTTTTGTGCGAGTTTGAATGTGCCCCTTGATATCGGCTAATTTTTGCTTGAACGTATCCTCTTGAATTTGCAGTAACATCGCGCGGGATTGTTTAATTTTAGTATCTAGCTCACGGTGACGCATGGCATGATCTCGCTCCTCTCGAAGTTTTTCCATTTGTACTTTGATCTCATTGAGTGTAGCACTTAGAGTTTGCAAGTTTGTCTCTACCCGTTGTAATTGTCCAAGTGATTTCTCCTTCTTTTCATCGTATTCTGCTACGCCAGCGAGGTCATCAATTATTTTTCTTCGATCGATGGGATCTATTTTTATGAATCTTTCGACGTCGCCTTGCATAATGAAGTTGTAACCGCCAAGGCTCGAGATGACTGGAGCTAGGAGGTCGACGATTTCTTGCCGTGAAGCTCGCTTTTTGTTTATTTTGTAGACGCAATTGCCCGAACGGTTTACTATCCTTGTTACAGTTAGGACATTTGAATCGACTGGAAAAACTTTGTCAGCGTTGTCGAAGTGAAGCGACACCTCGGCGATCGATGCGGGCCTGCTGCCTTTTCCGCCATTGAAGAGCATATCAGAAAATTTCTCAGCGCGCATGCTCTTGGCGCTCATGTCACCCAGAACGAAACGAAAAGCTTCGACGATGTTGCTCTTGCCGTGGCCATTCGGTCCGACGATGGCGGTCAATCCTGGTGCAAGGGGTAAACTTATCTTGGAATTTCCAAACGATTTGAACCCTCGCATCTCAAGCCGAGTTACGTGTACCATTTTCTCAACCTTTTTTTGCTGTTCGCCCCACAGCTCCTCGGCCAACCTCTTTTAATTAATGGTTTTTATAGCTTAAAAATTTTCTGTTTCGCTTTTTAAGCCTAAATTTAGCTATTTTTTTGCTTATTCGCCCTATTTTTGCCTTGTTTTTCGACTTCCAAACTCGTAGAGTTCTTTTCTAATGCGCGGCAGCATCGCCGTGAATACGGCTTGCTCTGTGAATTTGATTCTATTGAGTTTACCGCGCGACAAATAGCCGATCGCGCCCATGCGCCTGCCAATATTTTTAATTCCAGTAAGTCGTTCCATAACTTTTGCTATTTCCTTTTTTTCTTCCATTACAGCTTCGATCACCACACGGGGATATTCGAAGCCCGAGCTGTGCCCCAATGTTACAGCCCCACGCTTATCGACTATCGCACACCATTCGACGTCCAAAAATCCAGATTGTACATGTGCGACCTTCACAAGCCCAGCTTCTATTCCTACGCCTAGGTCAAAATTTCCCGAGCGCAATGCACGCCGTGCTCTGCTGACCGCACCCTTGATTATCGAGTTCTGGCCGATGGGCTGGGGAGGTACATCCGAACTCACTTCGATGCCTTTCACGCTCGCTTTGATCAAGAGGCGCTTGAGAGTGTTTCTCACCGCCTTTATCTTCACGGGATTTGTCGAGCCGACAGCTACGCGCATTCTATCACATCCAACTGTAGCTAAAGAGTTTAAATCAGATATATAGAATTATAGGGGTTGCGATGGCTATAGAAAAGATACCTGGCTTCAATGAGTTGGCGAAATTGGCGGCTAGGTTTTACCGGCAGCGTCTGCTCAACGATATAAAAAGCGGTGGCGGGGTGCCAGAGCACGTGGCCATAATTTTAGATGGGAACCGAAGGTTCGCTCGAGAGGCGGGTGTGCCAACTTTCGTCGGTCATGCTCTTGGAGCGAAGAAGCTCGAAGAAGTTTTGGATTGGTGTAGGGAACTTGGAATCAAACATGTGACAGTTTACGCTTTTTCAATGGAGAACTTCAATCGCTCTCCTACAGAAGTTGAAGCCCTCATGGATCTTTTCGCGGAAAAGCTGGAAAAGATGGCAAGCGATGAGCGCATCCACAAGAACAAGATAAAAGTGCGAGTGATAGGGGACCGCACTTGCCTTCCAGAGCGCGTCGTTAGAGCTATCGATGAACTTGAAGGAGTGACACGAAATTATGGTGATTTTTTCATCAACATCGCGATGAGTTACGGTGGAAGGGCAGAGTTGGTCGATGCAGTTCGAAAAATATGTGAAAGCGTCGAAAAAGGTGAGATAAAACCAGATGAGGTGGATGAGCAAGTGATCGTCAAGCATCTCTATACCGCTGGCACCCCTGATCCAAGCTTGGTCATCCGTACGAGCGGAGAGGAGAGGTTGAGCGGTTTCCTCCTCTGGCAGTCCGCGTACAGCGAGCTCTACTTCTGCGAGGCTTACTGGCCAGCGTTTAGCAAGACCGATTTTCTGCGCGCGATACGGACTTACCAGAGCAGGGAGCGGAGGTTTGGAAAGTGAAGGCCGAGATCGCCATCATAGGAGGCTCCGGCGTCTACGCGCTCGACTTGCTCAGGGATCCAGAGATCGTCACGATCGACACGCCGTTTGGAAAATCTCCGGAGATAGTGATAGGCAAGTTGGATGGGATAAAGCTGGCTTTTCTTCCACGCCATGGCAAGGAGCATATTGTGCCTCCTCACTTAATCAACTATCGTGCGAACATCTGGGCCATAAAGGAACTTGGGGTCGCGCGCGTGTTGGCGACCACAGCGGTTGGTTCTCTAAATCCACGGATGCGCCCAGGAGAACTTGTCCTGCTCGACCAGTTCATAGATTTCACGAAGTGTCGCCCGACCACTTTTTATGAAGGTGGAAAAAATGGCGTAGTGCACATAGATGTCACCCAACCCTACTGTTCAGAGCTTCGTGCCACGCTCATCAAAACTGCTCGCGAGCTCAAGATCAAGTTGCATCCACGCGGGGTATATTGCTGTTTTGAGGGGCCAAGATTTGAAACGGCAGCGGAGATAAAAGCTGTGCGTCGTCTAGGCGGTGATTTGGTTGGGATGACCATCGTGCCGGAGTGCGTTTTGGCTAGAGAGGCAGAGATATGCTATTCGGCGATTGCGGTTGTGACAAATTTTGCAGCAGGTATCTCCAAGGTGAAGTTGACGCACGCTGAGGTTATTGAGCTCATGGCAGAAAACATAGGGCGGGTAAAAAAACTGATGCTCGCGGCAATCCCAAAAATTCCAGCGGTTCGTGGCTGTGCGTGTGGCAAGGCGCTCGAGGGCGCGATGGTCAAAGTTTAGTTACTCCTCAAACAGTTCCTCGTAATATTCTATACCCTCAGATTCGTATACGCGCTCGACCGGTTTTTTCTTCTTCTTTTTCTTTTCGATGATGACGGCGATCTTTTTGACTTCCTTGCCTTTTTCGCTGATTTTATAGGAAGTAGGAACTTTCAGCTTCATCTTGCGACCGCAGCGTTGGCATACGAGTAGGGATTTGCGCCCGGCTTTCTTGGGCATCAACATGCCTCCACATTTTGGACAGAATTCCATATGATCACCAAAATTAATTGAACGTGTTAGGGGAGGTGCAACATATAAAACTATCGTTGGCGAGGGCTTTGCTAATAAAGTGCTCTCTGAATGAGGTCTTGGTTAAAAAGTAGCCCCCGTTTAAAAAGTCGGGTGAATTATAAAAATTCATTTTAGTGGAGGTTTCCCTGCCTCCTGTAGCTTCTGGCTTAGAGCACCCTTCCTTTGTAAGCCTCGCCGTGGCCCTACATCCTGGCGGGTTCCAGTTCACAGGCTCCCTTTTATCCTTTCGGTGGACGAGCAGCGTGCCATCTGGCTTCATGATGACAATGCGCTCCCCCTGGGGCAGCACCGATCCAGCTCGCCCGACGTAGTTGACGATGCACTGGCCGACGAGAAGGACGACTAGCTTTTCTCTCGTCGCCTGTTCGACGAACTTGTATGCCTCCTCTAAACTCGGCTTGGTGAGCGCCTCCAAAATCTTCATCCTCGTTCATTTGACTTTGGACGCAACCCGCCGCACGCGCTCATCTATGCTCCTCGGCTGGTCGAGGCGTTCGTCGATCCGCAGCGTGGTGAGCACGCGCCTGGCCCCGGCTTTTATCACAGCCTCGTGTGCAGCCTTCGCGATTTTTAATGCTTTTTCGATATCGCTCACCTCAAAAATTGTGCCCATAGAGTGCAGCTGATACTTTACGCCGGCATCCTTGACGGCCTGCACAGCCCTGCTGATATAGTCGCTGAGCCCGGTGCTAGAAGTTCCTATCGGCACCACAGAAAGTTCCGCTATTAGCAGCTTCACCATTTTCCACCCCCCCATTAAATATACTCAAGTTCATAATTATTGCGGTGGTGAAGTGTATCTCTTGCTAGGTTGTGGTGACGTCGGACTAGCTGCTGCGAACAAGCTCAAGGAGAGCGGGGCAGAGATAACGATAGTCGATCGAGACCCCAAAAGGGTGAGATGGCTCAAGGAGATGGGGTACAACGTCGTCGAGGGCGACTTTTCGGCACAAGAGACGCTTCGCAACGCCGAAATCATACGCGCTGAAATAATACTCTTGCTCACCTCGAATTATCGAGACACGGCGAGGGCACTGGTTGCGATAGAGGCGCTGAAAAAGCAGCTCGACATAGATCCCGTCATCGTGGCTCGCGTTGAGGATGATTCCGATGTGGAGGGACTTAAGAGGATCGGCGTGACTGAGGCGCTTCCGACATCGCAGATTTTGGCAGGTTCTGTGTTCGATAGGACAAGTGAATTGGAGATGATGATGCGCGAGAAGAAGCTGAGAGCCATGCTCAGACAAATTCAAGGGAAAGTGGCGATTGTGCTTCAGACGAACCCTGATCCGGATGCCATAGCTTGTGGAATGGCGTTGAAATACTATCTCAAGACATTTGGCCTTGACGCGGACATAATCTACGATGGTGGGATAGGACATCAGCAAAATAGAGCGATGGTGAATCAATTTGGGCTCGAACTCATCACCGCCGACAAGGTGAAGTTTGATTCGTACGCAGCGCATGCTTTGGTGGACGTCGCCACGCACACAAATTGTTCGTTGCCCAAGGAGATAGAGCCAACCATAATCATCGATCATCACGCGGTGCCATCTGGCGAGGTCAAGGCTCGTTACTTGGACGTCACACTCGTCGGCGCAGCCTCGACCCTGCTCACGAACTATGTGAAATATGCTGGCGTCGACGTGGATAGTCCGCTTGCAACAGCGCTCGCGTTTGGTATCCTCACAGATACGGCCGACTTCTCGCGCGGGGCCACGGCGCTTGATTTCAAAGCTTTCGAGTTTTTGTTGCCAAAGGTAAGTTCAGATGTTTTAAGCAAGATACAACATCCGGCGCATTCTCCAGATACGCTCGATGTGCTTTCTCGTGCGATCAAGGCGAGCAAAGTGAAAGGCGGCTACCTCATCTCGAATGTCGGCGATGTCAAGGATAGGGATGCGATATCTCAGGCCGCCGATTACCTTATGCAGCGCGAGGGCGTGATCACCACATTAGTGTACGGCGCAGTCGGAGACGCCATCTTCGTTTCAGCGCGAACGAACGATGTCAGAATGAGCATAGGCGAAGTGCTAAAGTCGACTTTCAATGAGATAGGTTCAGCTGGAGGGCACGCGGAGATGGCTGGGGCGCAGATACCGATGAAGGCCCTTGGTAAGCAGACGGACAAGCGCTCCATCAGGGCCGCGATGGACCGCGAGATAGGTGTCAGATTTCTGGAAGCCGTCGGCGTCGTCAAGCCAAGGCAACAGCGCAAGAGCAGCAAGTAGTGGTGCAATGAGCTATCTACAGGATTCGATGCGTGGCTCGCTCACGCAGGAAGAGTTGGAGCTCCTCCCCGCGGGCTTCGATCGGATAGGTAATGTCGTCATTCTAAATTTGCCACAGGAATTGATTTCAAAATCGGAGGAGATCGCTCGAGCCCTGCTTCACATCAAGAGTGTGCGGACGGTCGCATTGAGAACAGATGCGATAACTGGGAGGGAGCGCAAGCCGCATGTGAAGGTGATAGCGGGCGCCCAGATGACGGAGACTCTGCACAAGGAGAACGGTTGCATCTTCAAGCTCGATGTTGCGGAGGTGATGTTTTCAGTCGGCAATATCTTCGAGCGGGCGAGGGCAGCGAAGCTCGTGCAGCCCGGAGAGGTCATCGTCGACATGTTTGCCGGCGTGGGACAATTTAGCATCCCGATAGCCAGGCATGCAAAACCGAGAAAAGTTTATGCGGTAGAGCTCAACGAAGTTGCATATCGCTACCTCCGCGAGAACGTCAGGCTGAACTACGTCGGCGACATCGTGGAGCCAAAGCTTGGTGATTGCGCGAAGGCGGCGCCGCTCGGCGTGGCGGATCGCGTGATCATGGGCATACTCCATGTGACGCACGAGTACCTGCCGCTGGCGATGCGCGTGCTGAAGCCGAGCGGAGGCGTGATTCACTACCACGAAAGTGTGCCGAGCAAGCTACGGTTCGAGCGTCCGATAAAGCGCATCACCGATGCCGTCGAGGGGCGAGATTTTGAGATCCTTGGGCAACGCGTCGTCAAGCGCTACGCACCTGGCGTCGACCATGTGGTCATCGATGTGAGAATAGGGCCAGAATTAAAAGGATGAATGAATAAGGTTGAAGGGTAGGTAAAAATGTTCCGCGGAAAGATCGATAAGCGGCAAATGGAACGGGCGATGCGGCAGATGGGGGTAAAGTCGACCGATCTCGATGGCGTGCGCGAGGTCGTGATAAAACTTTCAGATAAAGAGATCGTGATGCCGAACGCGCAGGTGACGCTGACCGAGATGCAGGGGCAGCGCAGCTACCAGATAACCGGCGAGGAGTTCGAGCGCAGGCTTGGGCCCGATGTAGCTGAAGAGGATGTCAATCTCGTGATGGAGCAGGCAGGCGTCGGTCGGGAGCAGGCGATGAAAGCGCTGAAGGAGACGGGCGGCGACATCGCGACCGCAATTTTGAAGCTCAAGCCCAAATAGTCGGCCGAAATAGTTGTTATATATATAACAAATGCTCAATTTTTGGACAATTGTGGCACGTTATCGTCAAATCAGCGCCATGAAGTTGGCTGATTTTTTCTCTATAGAACCGCTTTTTCGTCGACGTGGCCGCCGCAGTACTTCCGTGCGTATGTCGATACCGCCGCGAGCGCATTCTCGACGCGTTCTCGAGACACACCCGGAGCGTTCCAGAGGACCATCAAGACGTTGCTCGTCTCTGGCTTTATCAACGTCGCTCTCGCATCGCCAAGCGTATAGGCGGACAGCAGCTTCTCGTCGTCGCGCAAAATTATCTCGTCGAGCTTCGGGCTTACCTTGCGCCCGTCGATCAGTTCGAACGGCTCGGCCTCTGCAGCGAGCGTCGTGACGGCTTGCCCTTTCACGCGATCTACATCGTAGACACCTACAACAACCCAGTTCTCCACCGTGGTCAAGAGGCAGGAGTCTACGACGTTGTTTACCGCCGGGAAGCGGTCGTCCAGCGCGCGCCTGAGCAGAAACTCTGTGGCTGGGCGGTAGCTCGATGGGTCAGCGCCCATCGCTTTGAAGAAAGCGCGGTACGCTTTCACCTCGGATATGTCGAGCGCCGGCACCGCACCGTATCTAGCCTTGAGGTCGTCGAATATCTCGCGTTTCCTCTCGATGAGTCCCTCGACGGACGGCTCGATGGTCACGCCGCTCACGCGGACGTAGCCCGCGATGAACTCCGGGTACTTCTCCCTCACTAGTGAGTCAAGCTTCATCTCAAACCTCCTGATTTACTTAGACCGACGTTATTTTTAACCTTCCCTCTAAAATCTTGGTGGTGCATCGGATGAAGCCGTTTCCCAAGTCATTTTACGAGCGCGACCCGGCGAAGGTAGCACGGGAGCTGCTGGGCAAGGTGCTGGTGCACAGATCGCCGGAGGGCACGACGAGCGGTAAAATAGTTGAGACCGAAGCCTACTTCGGCAGGGGCGACCCGGCGTCCAGGGCATCGCGCAAGCGCACGAAGCTGAATGAGCTCATGTGGTGGCGCGGAGGGTTGGCTTTTATTTACATGGTTCATGCAAAATGGATGTTCAACGTCACGGCCGAAAGAGAGGGAACACCAGGAGCGGTTTTGATACGGGCGCTCGAGCCGTCAGATGGAATTGAATTGATGAAATCTCGTCGTGGATTCGAAGATAAAAAATTATTGACTTCGGGTCCGGGCAGATTGACACAGGCGATGGGAATAACCTACGATTATCACAAGCTTGACCTGACCCGCTCGCGAGTTTTGACAGTTCTAGATGACACGTTCACAAATTTCAAGATCGCGCGCTCCCATCGCATCGGGGTCAGCGCCGACCTCAAGCAGGAGCTCAGATTTTTCATCCGCGAAAACCCATTCGTATCAAAATAGCTCTGTGGTGCGGAGGCAGTGCTTGTGTTTTGAAATTATTTTATCCTCGTCTATCTTCTACTCCCAAGCGAGCATGTCCTCAGAATGCGATTCTTTGATGGACTCCAGCAATATCCTCTTCATTTTCTTCTTCGTGTGGTAGTCATAAACGACCTTGACCTTCTCAAGCGTGAAAGGGTTCAGACCCGTCCAGTACATACACGATGAGACCGTCATGGGTGT
>JBGPSS010000015.1:0-11681 GCA_041490225.1 Hadesarchaea archaeon | reverse complement strand
GGACGCGGATTCAGCAGGGTGCTTTTGAAGAAGACCAAATTTTTGAGGAATTATGGGCTAATGCCGTACGTGGTAGCTGCGGTAGATGAGTACGGCGCCGCGATAGATGAAGATGGGCTCGACCTCAAAAAACTGCTGAAGCTGGCAGAAAAAAGTGGCACGGTGACTGCTTACCCAAAGGCGAAAAAAGGAAAGCTCGCCTTGGAAGTGATCAAAGAAGTAAACGCAGATGTAGTTTTCGAACTCACGCCTACAAACATCAAAACTGGAGAGCCAGGGTTGACTCACATAAAAAAAGCGATGCTCGCAGGTCGTCACGTTGTAACCTCTAACAAGGGACCGCTTGTTGTGGCTTTCAGGGAGCTCGATCTACTCGCGAGGCGGCAAGGAGTGGAGTTCAGATACTCGGCATCCGTCGGTGGCGCCACCCCAGTTATAGGCCTCGCAAAAAAGCTTCTCGCCGCAAACGAAGTGCATGCGATTCGAGGGGTCTTGAATGGCACGACGAACTACATCCTGACGCGGATGAGCAAGGAAGGAGCCCCATTCGATGTGGTGCTTCGAGAGGCGCAGGAACTGGGCATAGCCGAAAAGGATCCAACGCTTGATATAAAAGGGATAGACACAGCTTCTAAAATCACGATTTTGGCGAACGCGATATTGGGAATGAATGCAAAGCTGAAGGATGTCAAAATAGCGGGGATCAGACGCGTCCGTCCAGAAGCGATTCGCTTGGCTCAAGAGGCAGGCTACGCGATAAAGTTAGTGGGTGTAGCTAAGCACAACCTTCTAGAAGTTGGGCCGAGGCTCGTGCCTCTGGGGCATCCTCTCTCTGTGAGCGGGACATTGAACGCCGTCACGTTTGAAACAGATTTAGCGCGCGAGGTCACGATAACTGGTTTCGGTGCCGGCCCGTGGGAAACATCTAGTGCCCTCCTGGGTGACCTGATCGATATTCACCGCTCACTTGGTGGCTAAGATGCGTTACGAGTGTATAGAGTGCGGTGCAAATTTTGACATAAAAGAGAGGCTCTACGTTTGCCCCAGATGCAAGGGGCTACTTGAGGTGGAGTTCGACGTAGAAGAAATAGAGGAGAAGCTCGACCGCCGGCGCCTCAAGACCCAGGCTCCGAGCGTGTGGAAGTATCGCGCGTTCATGCCCATTCACGATGATTCAAAGATCGTGACCTTGAGCGAAGGGGGGACACCATTGTACAAATGTGACTCCCTCGCCAAGGAAGTGGGAATTCGGGAACTCTACGTAAAATACGAGGGGGCGAATCCGACCGGCTCTTTCAAGGATAGGGGGATGACGGTCGGGGTGACGAAGGCTCTCGAATTTGGCGTCAAAACTGTCGCATGTGCTTCTACCGGTAATACCTCTGCCTCACTTGCAGCATACGCGGCGAAGGCAGGGTTAAAATGTGTGGTATTGCTCCCGAGTGGCAAAGTGGCGCTTGGCAAGTTGGCGCAGGCCATCATGCATGGTGCTCAGGTGATAAGCGTCAGAGGGAATTTCGATGAAGCGCTCGACATCGTGTGTAGGGTGTGTGAGAAGCGCAGCGACATCTACCTGCTCAACTCCGTGAACCCGTTCAGGCCTCAGGGTCAGAAATCGATAGGTTTTGAGATCGCTGACCAGATGGGCTTCAAAATTCCTGATCGCGTGGTGGTGCCAATGGGAAATTGTGCGAACATTTGGGCCATCTATAAGGGCTTCAAGGAGTTCGACGCGATTGAGATCGCGGAAGGCATCCCGATGATGACTGGAATTCAGGCGACCGGAGCGATGCCAATAGTGGATGCGATCAAACGTGGGCTCAATAAATTTGTGCCCGTGAAGAAACCAGAGACGATAGCGACCGCGATACGCATAGGAAACCCGATCAATGGGCCAAAGGCCATCCGCGCCATCAGAGATTCCGGAGGTGCAGCCGAAGCCGTGACGGATGAAGAAATTATCGCCGCCCAGAAGATGCTCGCGCGTCTAGAGGGTATAGGGGTGGAGGCGGCGAGCGCTTCTACAGTGGCTGGCCTCAAAAAACTCATCGCTCAGGGCGTGGTCGATGCGGATGAATGTGTGGTCTGCGTGGCAACTGGGCACATGTTGAAGGACCCAGAAGAAGTGGTGAGGGTCTCAGAGGTCCCGACCGAGGCGCCAGCGATATATGAAGAAATAGCCAAATTGATTGGGTGATATCTTGCGCCCGAGGGAAGCCTTCGATAAAACCAGAGCTCTACTACAGAAGCATCACGAGTGGTTCAAGACAACCCTACCTTTGATAGCGAGTGAAAATGTGCCGAGCCCAGCGGTCCGGGAGGCGCTCGCGACAGATTTTGGTAATCGCTACGCGGAGGGCCTGCCAGGGGAGCGGGTGTACGCTGGCTGCGTCTACATAGATCAAGTTGAACTTTTGGCGATAGACTTGGCAAAACAACTTTTTAAGGCCGAGCACGCGAACGTTCAGCCCGTCTCCGGCGTTGCGGCGAACCTAGCGATGTACACAGCCCTAACGAATCCAGGGGATACGATGATGTGTTTAGCGATACCTTCTGGCGGCCACATTAGCATGGGGAAGAAGAAATTGGGAGGCACAGCTGGCGCGGTTCATGGGTTAGAAATAGAGTACATCCCGTTCGACGAGAAACGGATGAATATCGACGTTGATGCAGCGACGAAGAAGATTCGAGAGCTCAAACCCAAGCTTGTGCTTTTTGGTGGCAGCGTTTTTCTGTTCCCCCACCCTGTGAAAGAACTTGTAGGTGTGGTTGAGGAGACCGGAGCCCACGCGGCATACGACGCAGCTCACGTATGCGGACTGATAGCCGGGTGTCAATTTCAAGACCCACTTAGGGAGGGGGCGGAGATAATGACTTGCAGCACGCACAAGACGCTACCAGGGCCGCAGCACGGCATGATTTTGTGCAAGAAGGAGATGGCAGAGACTATTGACAAAACCGTCTTTCCCGGCATAGTGAGCAACCATCATTTGCACGCAGTTGCCGCCCTAGCGATAGCTCTGGCCGAGATGCTTGAATTTGGGAAGGAGTATGCGACTCAAGTCGTCCGCAATGCAAAAGCCCTCGGTCAGGCTCTGTACGAGCGGGGTTTCGCCGTTTTGTGTCCAGATCAGGGCTTCACAGCTTCACATCAGCTCGTGGTTGATATCACAAAATATGGCGATGGAGGGACACTTGAGGGCAAGTTGGAGAAAGCGGGTATAATTTTGAACAGGAATTTGCTCCCATGGGACATTCGCGAGGGCAGGCACTACAAAAGCCCGGGCGGAATAAGGCTCGGTACGTCAGAGGTCACGAGGTTGGGCATGAAAGAGAGTGAGATGGTTGAGATTGCCGACTTCTTGAAGCGCGCAATCATCGATGGAGAGGCGCCGGAGAGCGTTGCCAAGGATGTTAAGGAGTTCAGACGCAATTTCCAGAGGGTTCATTACGCGTTCGAGTCAGTTACACAGGCATACGCGTACATAAAGATACCATAATGGCACAAAAGTGAGGATTGAGAAATTTAAAATTCTATCTTTAAGCAGTTCTCAAAAGCTTTCACAACCTACATTTCCCCTGTTTTCGTGTGTTTCGCCTGGAACTCTGAGCATTGTTTCCTTTTCAGAATTTCACGGTCAAATCACCCCCTTTTTAAAAACTGGCCGTTTAAACCCTTATTTTCCAAAAACTTGAATACTTTCGGCGACCTCTCCCTCTGGGGCGTGTTTTAGAGCGCTTGAGTCGAAAAAGGGTAGCGATGAGCGCGAGAAGCATATCAGCTCAACAAATTAGACAGTTTGGCACTGATAGCGTGTTACGTTCGAGTATCAAAATTTTTTACATTCGACTAGCACTACCGTTCCAAAAAATTTCCCCTTTATTAACGAAAAGCTCAAAAATTGCACCACCACCCATAAATATCAAACTCGTCGCTATCACTCTGAAATTCAGGAGGCGTGATCTTGGACCCTAAGATGGATGAAAAATTAGGCGAGTTCCTGCGTCGCAAGGAGGTTCTCAAGGAACTCCGCAGGTTGGCCGCTGCGGGGCAGAAGTCCCTCGTGATAGAATTTGACAGTTTGCTCAATTTCAACATGGATCTAGCGAAGGTTTTGCGCGATTCGCCAGCAGATTTCATAGATACCGCCGATAAAATCTTGACCGACATCACCAAATTGCCCGGCATGCGCCTGCGCGTGAAGTCGCTGGACAAGTCCATACCCATACGCAAGATTCGGGCCGAAAACGTTGGTAATTTTATCCAAGTTGATGGTCTCCTCAAACGCGTTGGTGAGGTCAAACCTGAGCTGAAGGAAGCTGTGTTCAAGTGCTTGCGCTGCGGGGAGGAGAACCGTGTCCCGCAAATTGATGAGGTGTATAGGGAGCCTTTGGCGTGCGAGAACCCGAACTGTGGCAAGAGGGGGCCCTTCAAGCTCGTGATTGAAAATTCCGAGTTCCGCGACTGGCAGAGCCTCATGATGCAAGAAAGGCCCGAGGAGCTACGAGGGGGGCAAATCCCACGTTTGATAGATGCTATTGTGAGGGATGAATTTGTCGACAAAGCTGTGCCTGGCAATCGTGTGATAATGACGGGCACCTTGCGCGTTTTCCAAGAGAGACAACAACGGGAGAGGAAGACAACATTCCGAAAAGTGCTTTTCGTGAGTCACATCGAGGTCCTCCAGAAGGGCATAGAAGAGGCTGAACTTTCTCCCGAGGATGAGGAAAAGATAAAAGAGCTGGCCAAGGATCCATGGGTCAAAAATTTAGTGATTCAGTCGATAGCGCCGAGCATTTATGGGTACGATTCGGTCAAGGAGGCGATTGCGCTCCAACTCTTCGGTTGTAATGCAGTGGACCTGCCGGACGGGACTAGGATTCGCGGTGATACTCACGTACTTATGACCGGAGATCCTGGGGTAGCAAAAAGTGCCATACTCAAGTGGGTCGCGGCTATATCACCTCGTGGCCTCTACACTTCAGGCAAGAAGGCTACTGGCGCCGGCCTCACGGCGGCAGCGGTTCGCGACGAGCTAGGTGGTGGTTGGGCATTAGAGGCAGGAGTACTTGTCATAGCGGATGGCGGCTTGGCATGTGTCGATGAGTTCGACAAGATGAGCGATGAAGATTCTGGGGCTATCTTGGAGTCGATGGAGCAGCAGACTATAAGCGTGGCGAAGGCAGGGATCATCGCGACGCTCAACACACGCACAGCAATTCTAGCGGCGTCGAACCCAGCTTTTGGAAGATTCGATAGAAACAGGCCCCTCGCCGAGCAGTTGAACGTGCCTCCAGTGCTATTGTCCAGATTTGATTTAATTTTTGTGATGAAAGATGAGCCGCATGCTGATACAGATAGAGCTGTTGCTAAGCATATTTTGCAGTTGCACAGCGATGCGACTCGCGTTGTCAAGCCACCGATAGATTCAGAGACCCTCAGAAAAATGATAATTTACGCGCGCAAATATATCGACCCTCAATTCAAGGATAAAGAGGTCCTGAAGGCAATAGAAGATTTTTTTGTCAAATGGAGGAGCACTGCGGAGAGTGGGGCGTCCCCCATCCCGATCACCCCTAGGCAATTGGAGGCGCTTGTCAGGCTGTCGAAGGCGAACGCGAGGATGCGCTTGAGCAAAGAAGTGACAATCGAAGATGCCAATCGTGCAATAGACCTCGTGAAACGTTCTCTCCACGAGGCGGGCATAGATCCTGAGTCAGGCAAGGTGGATATAGACATCCTGATGACTGGAAAGAGTAGATCTCAGCGCCAAAACATCGAGCGAATTCAGGAGATAATTAAGGATCTTGAGGGACAATTTGGTGGTGCTGCCCCAATTGAAGAGATAAAGAAACTGGCGAGCGCGGAAGGCATTAGGGAGAGATTCGTCGATCAGATGATAGAAGAGGAGAAAAGGCGGGGCCACCTTTACGAACCCAAACCTGGGCTGGTAAGCAGGGCGGTGAAGTGATGAAACAGAAGGTTCGTATTCTTCGAGATTTTCCTGCGGTCAGTCTTGTGGGGAGACAACTTGGTCCATTCGTTGCTGGTCAAGAAGTTGAGCTTGAGGTATGGGAGGTGTCGGTCTTTGAAAAGCATGGATTCGGGGAAGCCATTCAGAAGCTCAAGCTGATAGGGCTGAAGAAGTTAATGCTGGAGGAGGAACGGAAATCCGAACCTGCAGTTTTGCGACAGGACTTCTACACATCCCTCTTGCATACAATTTCTGATATGCGAGTTAAGGAGCAACTGGAGGAGATTGAGGAACTTCGCTCGGCTGTCGCAGCTTTCTCTGAGATGAGGCTACAGAAACTTGTGCGGCTTGCCACGTCACAGATGCCGTCTGAAAATTTGCCGCCAGATGAGAAATTCCTTGTTAATCGTTTAGCGATGGCCATAGAGGACTGGAACAAATGGCTGGAGAGTTTATTCAAAAAGGAGGAGGTGGGTGAAAATGTCAAGTTCGGAGGGACTCTTCGACATGCTGTTGGAAGCGCGCCAGATATTCAAAAATCGGGAGTATCTGCGACCGACGTACACGCCGGGTGAATTGCCGCATCGAGAGGAACAGATTCATCAGCTCGCCCGTATTTTAGTAGCACCAATGCGCGGCGAGACGCCCTCGAATGTGTTCATTTACGGCAAGACGGGTACGGGCAAGACGGCTACTGTGAAGTATGTGACGAAGGAGCTGGAGAAGGTGGCGGAGCGAGCACCGCGAAAAGTAGAAGTGGTGTACATCAACTGCGAACTCGTCAACACACAATATCGGATTCTCGCTACCCTAGCGAACACATTTTTGAGCAAGATGAGGGGGAACGGTACTGAGCTACCGGACCTACCAAAGGAAGTGCCGATGACGGGCTGGCCCACGGATCAAGTGTACAAGTGTTTTTTTGATGCTCTAGATTCCAACAAGCAGCTCGCGGTGATAGTGCTCGACGAAATCGACAAGCTGGTTTTGAAGAGCGGGGATGAGGTTCTCTACAATTTGACTCGCGTGAATTCCGATTTCAAAAACGCCAAGATAAGCATCATCGGGATCTCGAACGATTTGAACTTTATGAACTATCTGGACCCGAGGGTCAAGAGCAGCCTGGGCGAGGAGGAACTTGTGTTTTCGCCTTACAATGCGCTCCAGCTCAAAGACATCTTGGGGAGGAGGGCGGCGATGAGTTTTGCGGATGGTTCGTTGGCAGACGGAGTAATCTCACTCTGCGCTGCGCATGCGGCGAGGGAGCATGGGGACGCGCGCCGTGCCCTTGACATGTTGCGCGTGGCTGGGGAGCTGGCGGAGCGGGAGGGAGCTGAGACGGTAACGGTCGGTCACGTCAGACAAGCATTCCAAAAGATTGAGAAGGACACGATGTTGGAGGTCATCCGCACCCTGCCGACTCAATCCAAGCTCGTACTTTACAGCGTGATTCTATTGGATGAAAAAGGAGTGAGAAAAATTATCACAGGTGATGTCTACAACGTGTACCGAACGGTATGCAGGCAGGTTAGCTTGGATATACTTACCCAGCGCCGTGTGAGCGACCTCATCTCCGAGCTCGACATGATGGGTATAATCAACGCAAGAATAATCAGCAAGGGCAGGTATGGGCGAACGAAAGAGATCGTGTTGAACGTCCAGCCGCTACAGGCGAGGGCAGCGATTCAAGAGGATTACATCCGCGATATTGACACGACGGTTGTTCCACACCAACTCACTCTCGCTTGAGGTAAACACATGGTGGACGATGCTGCGATCCTGCGCAAGTTCATAGATGAGGAGCTACAGCTCACTCGAGATGCCCTCGAAATGTTAAGAGCGAGAGCAGATGCCGAGACGGCAGCAGATAGAGTGCTCGAAGGTATAAGGGCAATGATTAAAAAACCGTTCATAATAACAGGCGACGAGGTCACAAAAATTCTTAGTGGGATTGGCGCGCCACAACCTCCGGCTTCTGAAATCCTTGTACAGCCATGTCTAGAAATAAGAGAAGAAAAGCCGGAGTTGGAGACTCCACCCAAGACTTTGCCGGAGCTTACACATCTTCGCTTCAAACCTCTAGCTGCCGAGTTTGAGGCACGAGTCGATATCTTACAGGATATCACGGGGCAAAGCTACACAGAGGGTGAGATAAAAGATTTTGTGAAGCTGTTCAAGGATCGTTACGAACGATTGCGTAACATCCTTCGAAAGAGAATGGACCTTCAGGGCGCGATCCCGATAAAGAGCGTTTCCAGCTATGGTGATGGCGAAACTGTTAAAATGATCGGAATAGTCGCTGATAAGCGCGAGAGCAAGGCGGGCAACGTTATAGTCGAACTCGAGGACGAGAGCGGCAGGACGATCGTGATAATCTCGAAAAGGCGCCGTGACCTAGCTCAGAAAGCTGGGGAAGTTGTTCAGGATGAAGTTATAGGGGTAGTGGCAACGATGCGGAAAACCGGGGACCGCACCCCTCTATTACTGGCGAAGGACGTGATATGGCCTGAAACACCGGTTCAACGCGAGCCAGCTCGTGCCCTGGAGCCAGTGTGTGCAGCACTTCTTTCTGATCTGCATGTGGGTAGTGAGATGTTTTTGGAAGATGCGTTTACACGATTTTTGAAGTGGTTGAGAGGCGAAGTTGGCAACGAGGAGCAACGAGAACTCGCCGGGCGGGTCAAGTATCTCGTGATAGCTGGTGATATTGTCGATGGCGTTGGCGTATATCCGCGGCAAGAGGAAGAGCTGTTGATCACGGACATATTCAAGCAATACGATGCAGCCGCCGAGCTGCTGGCGCAAGTTCCAGATTATGTGAAAATTATCATCGCGCCGGGCAACCATGATGCGGTTCGTCAGCTAGAACCGCAGCCAGCCATCTCTAAGGATGTGGCCCCGGCGCTATATGATTTGAACGTCGTGATGGTCGGCAACCCGTCGTGGCTGAAAATTCACGATGTCAAATTTCTTGTTTATCACGGCAGGAGTTTCGACGATTTGATAGCCAATATTCCGGGCCTAGAACATCAAAAATCAGTCCCACCGATGGTCAAGCTGATCCAGAAGCGACATCTCGCGCCGATCTACGGTGGCCGCACCGCGTTGTCCCCCGAAAACAAGGATTATCTTGTGATAGAAGACATACCGGACATAATGCACTGCGGCCATATGCACGTCTATGGCTGCGATAGATATCGTAACATAATGCTCGTTAACTCTGGCACTTTTCAAGAGAGGACTAACTACATGAAAAGTTTGGGAGTCAAGCCAACTCCAGGGATAGTGCCGGTCGTGGACCTACAGACGCACCAAGCAAAGGTGATACACTTTGTCTAAAATAAAAAAACTCATCGATAAAGTTTCGACTTTCTTGCTCGACATGGATGGCGTGCTCTATATTGGGAATACGCCGATCGAAGGGGCTGCAAAAACTGTGTTGCACCTCAGGAAGAAAGATAAAAAAATAATATTCGTGACGAACAACTCCACGAATACCCGACATGAATACGTTCAAAAACTAGCTAAGATGGGCATTGCAGCGCGGGTATCTGATGTATTTACAGCAGGCTATGTGGCGAGGCTTTACTTGCGCGAGCGGGCTCCATGCGCGCGAGTTTTAGTCGTCGGTGGATTGGGGTTAAAAAAGGAAATAATAAACGGCGGATTCAAAGTCCTGACAGACAGGCGCGCGGAGGAAGCAGATTTCGTCGTGGTTGGGTTGGATCGGGCGATAAATTACGAAAAATTAACCGCTGGCGTTCGCGCTCTTCTAGCTGGGGCCGAATTGATCGCGATGAATATGGATGCTACCTATCCAACTGAAGGAGGCCTTTGTCCTGGCGCTGGCGCTTTTGTAGGAGCGCTTTCCGCATCGTCTGGTAAGCAGCCAAAAGTTGTCATAGGTAAGCCCTCACCTTTCATGATAAAATTGGCGCTCGACATGGTCGGTTCTAGACCATCCGAAACAGCAATCGTTGGTGATAAATTATCTACAGACATACTCGCTGGGAAACGCTTCGGACTCAAAACGATACTCGTGTTGAGTGGGGTGACTTCAAAACGTGATATCGGAAAAATCAAGGCGGAAAAGATGCCCGACCTCGTGGTTCCAAGCATCAAAAGCTTGATGGTGGGAAAATGACGGTGGCAAGTCCCGCGATGCAGGCATACTTCCAGCAGCTCGATGCGAAGATAAAGGAGTGCTACGATATTGCAAAGAAGGCGCGCTCGCTTGGGTTAGATCCAGAATTTGAACCGGAGATCCCGCAGGCGGAGGACTTGGCTGCGAGGGTCGAGAAGCTCGTCGGCCCACTTGGTGTATCGGAGGTCATCCACAAGTACGAAAAAGAGATAGGTAGAGAAGAGCTCGCTCTGAAAGTCGCGGGCATGATAGTTGACGGCGCATTTGGCAAGCTGGATGATAAACAGACAGCTGAACAGGCGATACGCACGGCGCTGGCGATAATAACTGAAGGGATAGCTGCTGCAGCGCCCCTTGAGGGCATAACTCACGTTGACATAAAAAAGAATTCCGATGGCACTTCATACCTCGCAATATACTTCGCCGGTCCAATAAGGTCGGCTGGTGGCACAGCGGCAGCCCTCGCGGTTTTGGCTGGAGATTTCGTGAGAAGAAAACTTTACCTCAACGTGTACAAGCCAACGGATTTGGAAGTAGAACGTTTCGTCGAGGAGACGGAGCTCTACGGGATAGAAGCAGCTCACCTTCAGTACTCGCCATCCGCGGAGGACATTCGCAATGCAGTACGGAATATCCCTGTGGAAATAACAGGTGAGCCAACATCGGAAGTCGTAGTCACAGGTTACCGCGACCTCGAACGAATTGAAACTAACCGCGTGAGAGGAGGCGCGGTTCTGGTGTTGTGCGAGGGAGTGTTGCAAAAAGCCTCCAAAATCTTGAAGCATGTAGCAAAGCTCAATATCGACGGCTGGAACTGGCTCTCTGATATGATAACTAAAGCACAAACGACAGAGGAGGCAGCGCCGCTCTACCCAAAAGGGGACAAATATCTTGACGAGATCATCGCGGGTAGGCCAGTCTTTGGTCATCCTGGGCGAGTGGGTGGATTCAGGTTGCGCTACGGGCGCGCGAGGAACACAGGCATAGCGGCGATAGGTGTTCATCCTGCCACGATGGCGATTTGTGAGGATTTCATCGCGGTCGGAACTCAGCTCAAGCTCGAGCGACCTGGCAAAGGAGGAGCGGTGACGCCTGTTGACACGATTGAAGGTCCTATCGTGAAGCTGATTGATGGTTCTGTCGTGCAGGTAAATTCGGTTGAACAGGCTCTCGAGCTGAGGGACAAGGTCAGCGAGATACTGTTCCTCGGCGACCTCTTGATAGGCTTTGGAGAATTTCTAGAGAACAACCATACTCTGATGCCCGCGGGTTACTGCGAGGAGTGGTGGGCTCAAGATGTGAGTAAAGCGCTCGCAGAAAAATCTACCGATGTTGATATCTCACCATATCTAGTACAGCCATACCCGAAGCCGTCCCCACGCCTTGCTATCGAGATATCGAGGGAGCTCAGTGTACCGTTACATCCAGCGTACACCTATCACTTTCAGGACATCGGCATAGATGAGTTAAAGGGGCTCGCAGCTTGGCTCGTCGGTGGGAAACCCGAGTTTGAGGATAGTTGGTTGAAGAGCTTGCGTGTTGAAATCGCGCAGGAGCCGAAG
>JBGPSS010000014.1:0-11764 GCA_041490225.1 Hadesarchaea archaeon | reverse complement strand
CGTATCGAAGTCCTCTGTCCGAATGCCATGAGTATGGATGTGAGGCATGGTGTACAGGAGCACGGCGAAGGAGGCAAGTGCGATGGCCGCGGTGGCCCCGATTATCAGAGGTCGATGTTCGCCTTGCACACCAACAGCTAATCCTAAGCCGATTAGAGAGAGTACAAGTGCAGCCATGGCAAATGGCGAGACGCGCATATTCACCGAATGTGAATTGTTGTTGGGCTCAAAAAGCTTTTCGTGAAACTAATTTAATAGTGGGGTTAAAGTTAAGTGGCGATAGCTATCGGCTTGAGAGGAGGTAGCGACATGAGCAAGATTTCACTAGAACATCCGCGCGCGGAGTCCTTGCGCATCAGGGGGCGTCTAGTCGAGGGTTTCGAAGCTGGCCTGGTTGTGTCGGAAGGTTTGGCAGCGCACGGTCGGGGGGAGGCATTCGACTACATAATAGGAGAGAAAACAGCCGAGCAGGCGAAAAAAGCCGTGGAGGCGGCAGCCGCGATGCTGCTCTCGGCGAAGCGTCCCGTTATCTCCGTAAATGGTAATGTCGCGGCTCTCGTTTCAGATGAAGTAGTAAAGCTTGCAGATGCGACAGGCGCAAAACTTGAAGTGAATTTGTTTCATGGGTCTGCAGAACGTGAAGTGAAGATAGCGGAATATCTGCGCAAGCACGGCGCAAAGGAAGTTTTTGGCACAGACAAAAAATTTCTCATGAAGATAGAAGAAATTCACAGCGATAGGAGAAAGGTGGACACACGGGGCATCGCTACAGCCGATGTCGTGCTGGTGCCGTTGGAGGATGGAGATCGGACGGAGGCTTTGAAAAAAATAGGAAAAAAAGTGATAGCCATCGACATGAATCCGATGTCGAGGACAGCTCGAGCGGCGGACATAACAATAGTAGACAACATTGTCAGGGTACTTCCACACTTGGTCAGGGCGGTGAAAAAACTTTCACGATCGAGCCGAGTTCGACTTCATAAAATGGCGGACGATTTTGATAATACAAAAAATCTGAAGGCGATAGTCGAGTTGATATCAAAACGATTAAAAAATATCTCTCGTTAAGTTATCGCTTGTAGCTCTTCCTTATTTCAGCCAAAATTCTTTGGACAGTTTCCTTTGGGTTCGGTGAGTTGTAGATCGCGTTTCCAACTATACAGACATCCGCGCCAGCGCCAGCAACATCCTTTGCGACGCCCTCTTTTATCCCACCAGCCACGAACAACGGGAAGCGCCCAGCCTTCTTCTTGGCCTCAGCGATGAGCTGTTTTTGATCGTATATACCACGCCCTTTGAGACGTTGCTCGCTTATGCCGCGGTGCAGACAGAACACGACGTGCTCCTCTTTGCCCTTGAACTCTTTCGCTAGATTTTCCAACATCGTGAGTGGGTCATCGCAGCCGATCAAGTCTATCAATACTGCCTTGTCAGATCGCACAGCCTCGTCGATGGCCTCCCTTATCTTCGCGATGCCGCCGACCGCAAGCACAGCAGTGACGTCCGCCCCAGCCCTGAAAGCTATCATCGCCTCCAAGTCTCCGACGTCCATCGTTTTCAGGTCCGCTATCAACAGGGCGTCCGGAGCGACCGCTCGCAGGGCAGGCAGTAGCAAGTCCACGCCATGTCGTTTGATGGCGGGGGTCCCAGCTTCAATTATTCTAGCTCCACCAGCGTACGCTTGCTCCGCGATGTGGCACAATTTTTTGATATCAGCGTCCATGTCCAGCGCAACTTGTAGTTGTGGGAACTTCGCCAATTTGAGTTGCATTTTGAACCACAGATTAACTGCACATTTTTATTAAATACACTTTGCCCAAGGTTCTTTATTAACAAAAAACGATTTACTGATGACAACTTCGTGGGGATAATCATGGAAAAAGTCACGACCACAACCTTGCGCTACATGATGGAGAAGGGCGAGAAGATAACCGTGCTGTCCGCCTACGACCATCCAACCGCGCGCATGATAGACGAGGCGGGCATCGACGTGGTCCTCGTCGGCGATTCCCTTGGCAACGTCATTTTGGGCTACAAGGACACGCTGGCAGTCACCATGGACGAGATGATTCATCACACAAAAGCCGTAGCTAGGGCGGCGAAGCGCGCCTTGGTCGTCGGGGATATGCCGTTCATGTCTTACCAGGCGAGCGTCTCCGATGCCATACGCAACGCTGGCCGCTTCGTGAAGGAGGGCCACGCAGAGGCGGTCAAAGTTGAGGGTGGCCGCGGTGTGTTGGAAAAGGTGGAGGCGATAGTGCAATCTGGCATCCCCGTGATGGGGCATCTGGGGCTAACGCCGCAGTGGATCCATCAGTTCGGCGGGTTCAAGGTGAGGGGTAAGAATGCGGCTGCGGCGCGCGCCATCGTCGAAGATGCGAAGAAGCTCGAGGAGGCCGGAGTCTTCAGCATAGTCCTCGAGTGCGTTCCTTGGCAGCTTGCAAAATTGATCACAGAGCGGAGCAGCGTCCCCACGATAGGAATCGGCGCCGGCCCGCACTGCGATGGGCAGGTCCTAGTTTTGCACGATCTACTTGGGCTCACTGGGCAGCATGTTCCGAAGTTCGTGAAGCGCTACGCCCAACTTGAGGGCGTGATCAGCAAGGCGCTCGTTGAGTTCAGACAGGAGGTCAAGACGGGCAAGTTTCCCGCGCTGGAGCACAGCTACGAGATGCCGAGCGAAGAGTTGAAAAAACTCATCAGGCGTTCGAAGGCGAGAAAAAGTTCTCGATGATAGGATGAAGGGCAAGACGATCGCCAAGCTCGTGGATGAGCTCGGGCGGCCATATCACGAGTTGCTTGGCATAAATTTGAGGAGCAGCAAAAAAGAGGAAATTTTCAAGTGGTTCGTAGCTTCCTCCCTCTTCAGCGCTAGGATTTCAGAGACAATAGCGATGAAGACATACAAGCAATTTGAAAAAGATGGTTTGCTTTCGCCGGAGCGAATCATCGCTCGCGGGTGGTCTCGCCTTGTGGAGAGCTTGGATCGTGGAGGTTATGCCCGCTACGATTTCAGCACGGCGGACGACCTCTTGGCCCTCTCGGACTTGGTCATGCGCAGCTACGGCGGCGACCTTAATAGGCTGCACAATCAAGCAAAAGATTCTGTGGATTTGGAGGCATGTTTGAAGGAATTTAGAGGCGTCGGAGATGTGACCGCAAATATTTTTCTGCGGGAGCTTCGTGGAATTTGGA
The DNA here is from genome assembly GCA_041490225.1 of Hadesarchaea archaeon. Taxonomy (GTDB): domain Archaea; phylum Hadarchaeota; class Hadarchaeia; order Hadarchaeales; family Hadarchaeaceae; genus DYFS01. The sequence goes on along the minus strand of JBGPSS010000014.1, from coordinate 8,569 downwards.
AAAAAGCTGACCCGACGCTCGGACGACACGTCATACTTACAGCGCGTAACTTGGGCCTTATAAAATCCACGCAGCCTGTAGAGGCGCTCGATGAACTTCGGCGCGTCTGGAGGGCGAACGCGGTGCCGCGAAAGACTTTTGTCAACTTTGAAGTGGCCATATCGCGCCTAGGCAGGCTCTATTGCAATAAATCAAAATGCGAGGAATGTCCCGTTTACAGGGGTTGTAAACGCTTTTAAGCCCTACAGAACCCTTTTATTTAGTGATTAATTCGTTAAAATAAGGGAGGTGACAAAATGGCTTATATCGTAAAGTCTGCGGTCAGGGGTTTGATCAAGGGAATGCGAGTGAGCGCAGATTTCTTCAAGGAATTGGACGCGTTGGTAGCACGAAGATGCAAGAGAGCTATAGAGAGAGCGAAGGGAAACGGCAGAAAGACCCTAAGAGGAGTCGACGTTTAAAACCCTTTTATGATGTTGGCAGACGACTCAAGGTGTTAGTGCCTGAAGTCTCTGCCATCTTTTAATTTTTAGAAAATAGAGGATTTATTTTACTCTTTCAATTTTTCTTCTACTGAGCGCCTGCATGTACTCCACGTCAACGCCTTCCTTCATCTCACCGCGCAGATTCATGGGAATTGGTAGCTCGAAGGTTTCGTAAGTGGATAGGTCCATAAGCTGAGCATTGTTTGCCGTGATCGCGAGCACTTGAGCGTTTCCCCGTTCGATGATGGGCACCTCGATTTTTGCGCTCGTCGGTTTCAATATCGTTCGCTTCTGGTGATCAAAAAGTCCGACTGCGTCGACCTTGGCCTTCGCGTGCCCGTGTTTGCCGGGAGCGGAAGTTGTGAACCCCACTATGCGGCAGGGCTCCCCATCGACGACGATAAATCGCCCCTCTTTGAGTTTGCCGACTTCTGTCATTTCCATTTTTGCGCCCCTCTTCTATTTTCGCTGGAGCTTTAAAAACTTGGCGCCACAAAGTTAAAACTCTCATCCGTAGAAAAAACTGTGGTGTGAACATGAGAGTAGGCATAGTCGCGCGTCCTGATTTGCCTGGAGGAGTCAAGCTCGCGAGGATATTGTTAAAGGCCCTATCAAAAGAGGATGTCGTGCTCGAAAAGAAGCTGGCGGCCAAACTGAGGAAATGGGGAGTTCCAATCGGTGCGATGCGCGTGGATGCGATAGTCACGATAGGCGGGGACGGGACGGTTCTTTTCACCCATCGGCAGATGCCAGATGTCCCGATCCTCGGCATAAACATGGGCGGGACGGGATTTTTGGCGGACGTGGCACCAGCAGATGCCGTCAAAGCAATCAGAAAAATGGCTGCTGGACAGTTGCCGATGAAGGGACGGGAGAGGCTCGCGATAAAAGCCGCTGGTGAGCGCCTCCCAGACGCTTTAAATGAAGTGGTGATTTCTTCAGCGACGATGGGTAAAAGCTTGGCATTCAAGGTCCTCGTGGACGGTAAACCAGCGATGCGCACGCAAGGTGACGGAGTTATAGTTGCGACGCCGACGGGGAGCACAGCGTACGCGCTGGCAGCCGGCGGACCAGTGGTAGACCCGCACCTCGATGTTTTTGTCATAGTGCCGGTGTGCGCATCCCACCCGCGCGTCTCGCCTCTCGTGGTTCCGACGGCGAGCAAAATTAAAATTGAGCTGATACGGCCGGATAGAAAGGCGTTCGTGTTCGTTGATGGTCAGCGCGTGGCAGAAGTTGGATCAAATGACGAAATCATACTGTATCGTTCAGAGAAGCTGGCGAAATTTTTTAAATGGCGCGGAGAGTTCTACCAAAAAGTCAGGGAGAAGTTGTAGGTGTCACGCGGGGTCTACGTTTTGGACACCTCAGCTGTGATCGCAGGTTTAGTCCCAGGCATCATCGATGTCAGGCAAGTGACTGTGCAAAATGTACTGGACGAGGCCAAGGATTTGTGTTCGAAGCTAGCGCTTGAGACCGCCGTGGATGCAGGTAAAATTTCGGTGATGGAGCCTTCCAAGGAGACATTGGTGGAAGTCAGGAAAAAAATGGGCCAAACTGGAGACCGCGTCTCCGATACCGACGTGAAACTTCTAGCGTTATCGTTGGACATCCTTCGCGGTGGAGATACACCAGAACTCGTCACGGATGATTACGCGATACAAAACTTGGCGAGAATTTTAAACATACCTTTCAAAAAAATGATGATGCCCGGAATCACAAAAATTTTCACGTGGCGAATGGTCTGCCCGGCATGCAAACGGAAGTACCCCACAGACGTTTCAAACTGTGATTTCTGCGGTTCTGAACTCGTGAGGCGGCCAAAGAGCAGCTCAGAATAGTCCGATTATTTTGAACGCCCCGAACGCGATTAATGCGGCGACAATTGGCGTCAAGATCCAAGTCAGAAAGATATTGCGTGCGAGCTTCATGTTCACTGCGCTGGTACCTTTCACAAATCCAACACCCATGACCGCACCAACTATTGCATGCGATGCAGAGGTGGGCATCCCAACTATTGAGCAGAGGAATAACAAGATAGCAATTGATAGCTGGGCTGCAAAGGCCATTGCGGGGTCTATTTCCGTCATGTTTTCCCCAACCGTTTCAATCACCTTACCGCCCCATGTCACAACACCAATCAGTATCGCTAGCCCCCCGATAATTACAGCCACAGCTGGCGCGATTATGTTAGCAAAATTGTTTACTGTTATCAACCCAACGGCGTTGCCGATGTTGTTGGCACCCAGACTATACGCGGCATAACATCCGCTGGCTATCACCGCGATTTTTAAAATAAGGTTGGCCGTGGCGGGTTTTTTCACGCGCCGCATGGCTTTTTTAAAGTATTTGTAAATAACAAAACCCAAAAGTAGCGCAAATGTGGGAGTAGTCACCCATACTATCCCCATCTCTCCAATTGTGCCCCAATTTATTGATACACCCATAGCAAATCCGAGCCCGATCATTGCCCCTACTACCGCGTGGGTGGTCGATACAGGCAATTTTAAATAAGTAGAGACCATGACAAAAACTCCAGCTGAGATATAGGCGATGAGTACGACCAGTGGGGTGATGGAGTTTTCGGGTATCACATTCGTCTTATAGGTATTGATTACCTGTCCGCCACCGATGATTGCACCAAGTAGAGCAAAAACGCCTACTAAGATTAGCGCACGCCGCAAAGTTATGATGCCGCCGCCCACCGCGGTGCCAATACAGTTTGCGGCATCATTGCTCCCTATGTTCCAACCCATGTAGATAGCGGCGGCTATCGCAAAGAGGGCGATCAGCTCAATCAACTGTATCGCCAGTGTCCTAAGCCCAGTGCTTCATTGCGAGCATTGTTATTATATCGCCAGCATCCTCGGCCCAGTTGGCAATCCGGCTGGTCCACATCGCGATGTCCCGAAGTTGCATCACCGTAATCGGATCCAGAGAGCGCTCGAGGTCATACACGCTTCTTATCAGCTGGTCCTCGATTGCGTCTACTCCCTCTTCCAGCTTGTCCGTGCACTCGGCGGTAGTCGCTGCCTTCTCCACGTCATCTTCGAGCGCTTTTATGGCATTCGTGAGACATTCAACTGTCTCGATCACCTTTGCAGCCAAGTTCTTGAATCCGTTGATTACCGCCGAAATTTTTTTATCCTTTTTTGTGGCTTGTTTCAACACAGTACATAGTTTTTCTCTTCGAGCAACGGCTTGACCAACATGTTTGACTTCATCAGCTACCGCATCGGTTCGCTCTGCCAAGTTGAACAAATCAGATCTAAAGAGGGGCAAGAAAGCGCCCTCGTAGAGCCCGCTTTCGAACTTTCTCCTGAGTTTGTCTGCCTCGTATTCTTGAGCGCTGATTTTGGCGGAAACATTTTCGATCATAGCATGGTCGTATTTGGAGAGCCCCACGAAAAGCTCGCTTAGCATTTCAGTGGTTTTGAGAACTGCTCCAGCGTGTGTTGCCAAGGCCTTGAAAGCCTCTTCCTCTTTCTTTGCTCCGAAGAACGGCATCAAATCCCCACTTGTTTCTGTTTAAACACGGTCTTGACGCATTAAAACGTTTTTGAGAGGGCTAGACATATACTAATAACTGGCTCAGTCTTCGTTCTCGGTTTTATCTAATCTTTTACTTTTTTTCTTTACAAAAGATAAGACTTCAACGGCGATCATGCCAACCCAAATTAAGACGACCCCAACTAACGCATTGTTGAAAATCCACCCGACAAACAAGCCAAGAATGGCTATTGCAATAAAAATGAATCCCCAAGATTCCATGCTAAAACCCCATGAAGATAGTTGTGAGCAATAAGGAAATTGCTATAGTCACAAAAGGTGTAAGAATCCAAATCAGCGGGATCCGGCCCAATTGTTTACCACCGACTAAAGAACCCTTGACGAGACCAGCGCCCACGACGCCACCGACCACAGCGTGGCTCGTTGAAACTGGCATACTCAACCACACGAAAACGTGGACAGTCATTGCCGCGGCGAGCTGTGCAGAGAATGCTGTGACGGGAGCGAGAACGGTGATTTTTTTACCTATAGTTTCGATCATCCTTGAACTGTACATGGCCGCTCCGCATATCATCGCTACAGCGCCAAAAAGTGCGAGGAGCGGTATGTTTAGTGCAGGATTTGCTGCCAAAACCAATCCAACCCCATGGCTGACGTCGTTCGCTCCAAACGTGTACGCCATGTAACATGCGGTTGCGATTGTGATAATTGAGTATATCCTGTTCAGTGTCAAGATATTTTTGATTCGATTAAGAGCTCGGCTAGCAATGTGATAAAACAAAAAGGCGAATCCTATTGCAACAAGAGGGGTCATCACCCAACTAACCAAAATCTGAAGAAATGTGTTAACGTTAACACTCACACCTGCCGTCGCAATGGCTGCTGAACCGAACATACCGATTGCGAGTCCGGCTCCGGTTATAGCACCTACAAGTGAATGCCCAGTAGAAGCGGGCAGACCAAGATATGTACACGCCAGTATCCAGATTGAGGCAGATAAAATCGCCGCGACAGCTGCAATTGGGACTATAGTGAATGGCGTCGGGGTCACGCTGGGAGGAAGATTCATATTTTCTGCCAACACAACCGCCGCGTTCTCGTTTTCTAATTGGACAATTCCTTTGCTGATGGTTCCCATAACGTAATGTCCCTCGAGCACTGCACCCAGCACGACAAAGAGCGCCAACAGAAATACCGCTCGTCTTACTGTGAGTATACGTGAGCCGACAGATATGCCCATTGAATTTGCGGCATCGTGTGATCCGATGTTCCAACTGCAGAAAAAGCCGACCGCGAGCGTTACGAAGAGAATCAGTGTAATCACGGTTTCACCTGTATGCTAAACTAACGGACGCTTTAAAAAGACTTTTCAAAGCTCAACGATTTCGCCAGTGAGCTTAGTCAGGTCTAACAAACCAACCGTGGATCGACCAGTAAGATATCCGCATGTTTCTCCGGGATTCGCGAGAAGTGTATCGCCCTTCTTAATCTCTGCTCGGTGGTTGTGCCCGCGGACGACCACATCGAAAGTACCAGACCTCAAAAGCGCCCCAACGATTTCTTCGTGCGTACCGTGGAGCAGCGCAATTTTCTTGCCATCTAATTCAAGCGTGGCGAAGTTTCCCAACGGCGTTACCCCAATTTCGCCGAATTTCACACGTATGAACTCCTTGTCGCCATCGTTGTTTCCCCAGACGATGTACAGCTTCGCCTTGAGCTTCGCAAACTTCGGCGCGACGAACGGCGAGACCAAGTCGCCGGCGTGCAGCACGTGTTCTACTTTCTCACGGTTGAAGAGATCTATCGCCTTCTCGACGGCGTCAAGCCTGTCGTGAGTATCTGACATTATGCCAATTTTCATGATCTGCACCTAAATACAGACAAGTGCTCAGAAATTAAACTGTTTTGATGAGTTCGAGCACAACTTTCCCAGCCAGCTCGATGTTCGCAAGCTCTATCTTCTCCGGCATGTCCTCTATGGTGTGGATATAGCGGTAGCCCCGCCCCCTCGTGTTGGGTAGCCCGAAGATTTTACCCAAGCGGGGTTCGAGCTTGTCGGTGCCGAGAGAATCTAAAGTGAAGGTAGTCGCCGGTAGCTTGGCGCGGAGAAATGGGATGTGGTCGTGTCCAGCCAACGCAGCCCACCACAACTTTGGTTTCAGGCCAACGTGCTCGCAACATTTTATCAACACTTCATTGAGCTTTTTAGATGTGCGGTGTTTTTGGACTAAGCCGTTTCCCTCGATGACGAAAACCTGCTTGCCAGCCCCGACCATATCCAAATTAAGGACCAAGTTTTCTCCCTCAAACTTTTGTTTTTCGACAAAGGCTCGAGATCCAGCCAGACCTTGTTCTTCGGCACCAAACGCCACGAATGTGACTTCCGAGGATGGCTGTAGTTCGCGGGTGACGCGCGCAACCTCCAGCATGACGGACAATCCAGAAGCGTTGTCGTTGGCTCCTGACGAAACTTGTTTGCTGTGTGCGGCCCAGAACATGCTGCCGCATACGGGCAGGAAGATGAATGCCAAGATGAGCCAAATCGGCCACCAAGATATCGGAAGCACGCCAGCAGCTCTGACGAGCAGGAAAATTAACACAACAGAGATGAATGGAATCAGAGCAAATTTCGTAAAGACCTGCAACTTGTAATTGACGACGCACCGCGCCGAGTCGTAGTGAGCTGTGATTATGAGATGTTTTTTCGGATTTTCTTGTTTGAAAGTGGCGATGATATTTTTACTTTTTTGTTTCGGCATGAGCTTGGGCAGCGATGAAAACATGGCGAGAGCGATCAAGAACACGGCGAGGGCTATGAGATCTGGAAGGAATAGTGTTACAATAAAAGCCGCTACGAGGAGACATGCGCCAATTTTCATGCGTGCGGCCCTATCGACGAAATCGAACTCTTGCGCCTCGACCTTGTAGCCGTAGCTCTCGAGCTGCTTCTGGATGTAATCAGCCGCCTGCTGTTCACCTCGAGTTCCAGCTAGGCGCGGCCCAATTTCGTAGGCGAGCTTGTCTATGTGCTCGAATGCTTGGCGTGGCTCAAATTCCGCCATTTGCTCCCCGCTCTATTCGGTACAAACGATTAATAACTTCAGCTTTAGATTTTTATCTGCGGGGGTAGCCAAGCCAGGTTAAAGGCGTCAGACTCAAGATCTGATCCCGTAGGGGTCCGAGGGTTCGAATCCCTTCCCCCGCACCACGAACAATCCTAAATACAAACAGCTTACACTTTTCTATTGTGGCCAAGGTGGTGCAGTGGTTAGCATTCGGGACTGTGGATCCCGCGACTCGGGTTCAAATCCCGGCCTTGGCCCCTCTTAACGTCTGCGTTTTAAAATGACAGCAGCAATCGCGATTGGAACGATAATTGCTAAAAGTGCCGCTACAATCAGCAATGTGTATGAAGATGGCGGCACATATTTGTAAGAAACGTTGGCGAGTGGCTGGCCAGTAATAACGTCGGCAATCGCCTTCGTAGCGTTTTCACCTGACCACGTATAACTGTTCCCGTCTCGTGTGTAACCTGCTTGCAAGTTTTCTATGTTTGAGCCATCAGGCACAATAAGCGTTGTAGTAATGTATACTCCCTCGAACATGTTTTCTAAATTCGCGAATGTATTTTCTAGATTTCCCAAAGGTAAATCTAATCCAACATTAGGATTGACGAGTTCTTCTATCACTTCAGATGGGAGCGATAGGAACGCGTCTATTGTTAGTGTATTATTAGCCATGTTGAGTTCTATCCACCCATTAGCGTTTGCATTGCTGCCTTCTATTCTCAGCCTAATCTCAGTCGCAGAAATATTGAGATTTCCACTGATGCTTATTGGCAGTTTATCGCGCAATTGTTGGTTCTCAAATATCTCGCTCTGGATCGTTATGTTTGCGCTAGCACTGAGGGTTGGGTTTTGCCAACTGAAACTAGTGATAGAAACATTTTCTAATTGGAAGGCAACCGGTACTGGATATATATCTTGTGTCGTCGCAATGTAATTTTCTAAAAATTGTTGTAGCATAGAGTCGAGCATGCTAGGCGACGTTAGATATGCCATGACTATTTGAGATATACTATTTTCTGTACTTGAATCTACAGGCTGGTTGAATGTAACGCTACAACTTCCAGTCACTTGCAATTGCCCAGGAGCAGGGGATAAAATATCGAGTTGGACACTTGCATTGTTAAGAACATCAAAACCTTCACTGGAAAATGTCGTTGGAATTTCAGCATGTATTGTGATATTACGGTGTGCGTCTGGCGTGAGTTCGATTGTGATGTTGATATTGACATCTTCAGGGTTCCATCCATTTGCAGAAATTCCTGAAACACATATCGGCATCACCAATGCAAAAAGCACGAATATCACTGAAATAACAGAGATCTTTTTCATGTTATCCTATCTTTAGTGGCTATAACACCTTAAAATGGTTATGATTACGAGGGCTTTGCACAATAATTCGCTTTTTGCCGAAGAAATTTTCACTCAATTTGCTCTCTGCAGAGTGCAAAATCTACTCGCAAGACTGGCCAGCTTACAACCTCGCCCAGACAACAGAAAAAGTGCTGT
>JBGPSS010000013.1:0-11782 GCA_041490225.1 Hadesarchaea archaeon | reverse complement strand
CATATACGCCCTCATCCCGCAGAAAGTGATGAACGAAGAGAATGAATCTGAACTCAAAACAAAATATCCGCGAACGTATGAGTATTTGTGCAGATACCGAACGGAGTTGCAGACAGGAAGAAAGTCGATCTGGTTTAAACGAGGACCGTTTTATAGCATCTACAGTGTCCGCGAATATACGTGGGCGCCATTCAAAGTAGCATGGGTGAACATGGGCTATAAGCCCCAATTCACCGTGATTTCGGACATTGAAGACAAAAACATCGGAAGAAAATCTGTTATCCCAGAACACGTTTTATCATTCATAAGCGAACGGGAAAAGAAGGGTGATGTGATTTCTGAATACGAAGCGCACTACATATGCGCAATATTGAACTCCTCACCGATACGTTCGATAATCGATTCGCTTTCGCAGAAAGGTAAAAGTGGGCTAACCAAAACGCTTTTGAGCAGAATTAAATTGGAGAAATTCGATAAGAAAAATAATTTACACCAAAAACTCTCGGAATTATCCAAGAAAGCACATAGAGCCGCTAAAGAAAACGATGAAACTTCTATCAAGAAGATAGAGAAGGAAATTGATGATACTGTTTTGTTGCTCTACACAAAAAAAGAAAAACAAAACCTAGAAAAGTGGTTACATAACTGAAGTGCGAGGGGTGGATGCTACATGACTCAGGCCTTCCGCAAATTCCAAACTCTCAGTCGTAAAGTCCACGGCTGGAAAGCCAAAGACGCACAACGCGTCAAGGAGCTGACGAACCGCGTCAAAAAAATCATGGCCCTCCCAAACCGCGCATTTTCTGGTTTTTGAGTTTCAGGAGTTTTAGTCGTTGAGCTGATAAGAAGGGGGGGTTGAAATTTAACTTCAGAACAGAAACCCCGCCCGCATCGCCCCGATTTCCATCCAAAAAAGGAACGATTTTAATGGGATCGCCAAAACTCCTAAGTATATTTATCTGAAATGATCCTATTTTTCTTTTCAGAGAGGTATACAACGCATTCATTTTCAACTAGTAGGAACAAAAGGTTTCCTTTATCTGTAGCATCTATTAGTAGTAAACCATCGAACTCAACGGGTTTTCTCGTTCTTGTCTCTTCATGTTTAATTAAACGTAGCATCCACATATATCTGCTTAATTTGGCTTTATCTAATCGTTCCAACGCAAATTTTCTAAATTTAGGTTCTTTGAAGTTCGTGAAGACGTTGAACAAAAGCTCAACTTCAGACCGAGAAACAAGTTTTGGCCAGAGAGCAAAATCTCTAGTTTTAATCATCCCCCGCTGATACAAAATGTTTAAAAATGGCAGTTGTTGTAGGGCTGATTCATAACCAACCATCACATTTGGTGGCGTGCCAATAACGGCCAATCTATGTTTTGCTTCCCTAAGCTGTTCTGGCAGTAGTTTTTTATCGTCTTCAGTGATATCCCAAGCATTTAGGAGTTCTTCTCGTTTAATCTCCAAATAAGGATATGCGCTTTCATCATGTACTAAGAATCCGTCAATTTTTCCAGTTCTTTTGTCTATCGTGTGCCCGATTAGGATTATTGCGTGATAACCTTGGGAATTGTGCCACCAACTAAGTTTACTAACATCCACTCCGATAATCACCGGGAGTCCAGATTCCACATAGGCATAAACAATGTTAAACATTTCTTCATCATTTAGCCCCATCCCAATATTATTGTAAATAAATGATTGGCAAGAGTTCGTTTGGAAGATTCGATTCATATGAGAGAGGCTAAGTCCCTTGCTGTCAGAAAAGGGGTGTCCTGTTGCGGAGATTTGGATTTCAGGTATACTGTACGCGGAAACCGAACCCCCACTCGCTCGCTCTAAAATTTTGAAGCAAATCCATAGGGCGGCTTGGGCACATACACCAAAATAAGGATTAGGCGTTATGTATGGAACACAATTTACTTCAGTACCATAAGCATCATGTTTTTTCAAAGATTTGAGGTAATACCTATTCTTTTCAGTCATATGATCTGGCGGTCTCAAATAAGTTTCTGATATATTAGAACATTCTTCTCTATGATCTTCTTGACTTCTAGGGAATACAGGTCTAAGATTACACACGCCATGTGATAGAACTAGCCGTTTTACATAGGGTTTTATGTTTGGTTTCTTGCGATACAAATGCTTAAATTCATTATACCAGTTTTCATCAAACGCCCCAATAACTTCATGTTTTACAGATAATTTTCTAGCATAAACTTTTTGATTTATGTCTTCTATACACTTGAGTTCTGAGGTGGTTGGTATAATCCCCACCTCAAATAGTAAACCGATAAATTTCTTCCTCTTTCAATGTTATTCGGGTCATTTTGGTTTTTTCTTCTTGGTACTCTCTGATTACAGAAGCCACTTTGTCAAGAGTAGGATTTCTGAGTTTGGCAATCTTTTTTTCAAGTTCCTCGTCCAATTTAGGAATCGTTCCAGCGCATGATTTTAATTTTACAAAATCTTTATTTTCCATTCTTTTCATCTGCACAACCCCCTAGCCCCCTCGTACATTTCTTCGAGGAGTATTTAAATTGCTACTTTTGCGTTCTGGCGTCTCTGGACTGGTTACAATAACTTTTACTGTTTTTCCGATGTGCGTCTTGAGTTCTAAATCTCGAATGTTTATTGTTCCGTATTCGTATTCTTTGACGCCTCTCTTAAGCTTCTTTTTGTCTTTTGTTGAATGAACTTTTACCTCATACTCGGCAATTCGAGACATGTTTGTCCTCGGTATATGTTTCTATATAGATAGTTTAAAAGGTTTTCTATAGAGAATTTTCTATATAGAAATATTTATATACCTCAGTGGTTATATTCTATATAGAAAATAGAGGTAATAAAAATGGAAGAACTACAAACCGCCGAACCCCAAACTGCAAGGCCGACATACGCCCAAGATTGGACTGCTTACAACCTAGCGCAGACTACGGAGATAAGTCTTTTCGACAAACTACTGGGCGATCTGGTAAAAATTATTCCGGAGCCGAGCCAGCGAATGGGAAGGCCCAGACTGGGGTTGCAAGAAGGGATATACTGTGCAATAGAAAAGGTCTATTCCCAACTGTCAAGCAGAAGGGCTTGCTCCCTTTACGGCAAAGCAAAGGAACGGGGTGACATAGCAAGATCCCCCCGCTATAATGTGATAAACATACTGTTGAACAGAGAGGACATCACGCCGATTTTGCATGAACTCCTTGCAGTGTCCGCTATGCCCTTGAGGAGCATTGAAACGACATTCGCCGCCGATTCCTCCGGATTCAGCACGAGCCAGTTCGGGCAATATGCGGTTGAAAAATATGGGGGCGAAACGAGAAAGCACAGGTGGGTAAAGGCGCACATACTCGTTGGGACAAAGACCAACGTTATCGCAAGCGCACGGATAACGAAGGAGCAAGGGGGCGATTGTGTTCAATTTGCCCCCATGGTGATGGAGGCCCACGATAACGGGTTTGACATAAAGGAGATCACGGCAGACATGGGTTATTCGAGCAGAGCCAACTACAACCTTGCGGAAAACATAGGAGCAACCGCTTACATACCGTTCAGGTCAAATACAACGGGAAAATCACGAGGCTCTTACATATGGAGGAAAATGTACCACTTCTTCCAGTTCAACAAAGAGGAATTTTACCAACACTACCACAAGAGGAGCAACGTGGAATCTGTTTTTAAAATGGTAAAGATGAAGTTCGGGGACAAGCTGAAATCGAAGAATACCGTGGCGCAACACAACGAACTGTTGTGCAAATTCATAGCACACAACATTGTGGTTTTGATACATGAGATGTACGAGTTGGGGATAACCCCCAACTTCTGCTCAGAAAACTCGATGTCTGCTCATAAAGTAGGGGGTGATTCATGAGTTTATGAGCAAAGCCTCGACCAAAGGCTTTGCACATTAATTCGGCAAAAAGTTAGAAAATGTTTAATTAATGTGTAAAGCTTCGACCAAATGGTGGAAGGTCATTTAAAAGGCAAAAACGCGCGGTAATTGACGAAGAGCGGCACCAACAGGAATTCTATTTTCAACCTCGCTTCTGCCAGAGTATCTTTCCCTGTACTTCAATTTGAATAATCCTATGATAGGGAATTTCGACATCTCCGTCTGGTGACGCGACGCGCATGAAACTGTGTCCCAGCTCTATGATGTCTGCACCATCAATGATTCGGATATTTCCTGGTGCGCCGCGGTGGACGATCGTAATTTTTGAATCCTGCAATGTGAACTTGGAGTGCCACTTCAGTTTGTTGAGCGCTTCTCTGGGCCCCATTTGGATCAAACCAGCATCAGAGATAGGTGAATCGCGAAGCATTTAGAATGCACGCATGTGCGTTCTTTTCGACATGCGGTCCATGGCCAGGGTAAATATTTTGCACATCCAGTTTGAGCAACCCCTCGATAGAATTGTGTAGTGCCGTGACATCTCCGGTCGGCGGGTCCGTGCGCCCGACGCCATCGCTGAAAATAGTGTCTCCAGAGAACAGAAGGCGCTGCTGTGGCTCGTACAAACATATGCTCCCAGCAGTATGACCAGGCGTGTGCAGCACTTTTAGAGTCAGCTCGCCCAGCTCTATCTTGTCCCCCTCTCGCAGTTCCCTTGCCACGCTTATCGGCTCGAGTTTTTCGCCAAACATATCGGCACATGTGACAACGCTATCGCCTTTACGCAGTATATTGGCTTCAAGCTCATGGATGGCGACTTTGCAATCTGCAGATCGGGTAAAATCTGTGTCGCCGCCGATGTGGTCGTAATGGCAATGGGTGTTTATGAGGAGTTCGATGTCGTTTGGCTTCATGTTGAATTTGCTCAAATTTTGCTTGACCGTTTCGAAGTTTATCCCTGTGCCCGCGTCGATGAGCGCAATGATTTTGTCGATGATCAAGTAGATGTTCGAATCAAAATTTTTGCCGCCAATTTGGTGGATTTTCATGCGGGTCACTTGTTATAGATATAACAACTGCACGCCAAAAGGTTATTCGAGCTGAAGCCAAAAATTAGTTTGATGATAGCAACTCCAATTTATGGCGTTCCAGCGCTCAAAGTTAAATCCGCTAGGGAAAACGTGCTGGTCATAGCGGACCTACACATTGGCATCGAGAGCGAGCTCGCGGGCAGAGGTGTGGCGCTGCCGAGCCAAGTCCCGAAGATTAAGGAGCGACTTCTCGAGCTGATCGAGCGGGAAAAGCCAAAACGTCTGATTTTTCTCGGCGACGTGAAGCACAACGTGCCGATCGCTACTTGGCAGGAGTGGCGAGAGTTACCGGCATTTTTTGAGGAGCTTGCCAAGCACGTGCGGGTTGAGGTGGTGCCCGGTAATCACGATGGCGGCCTCAGAGGGATGGTGCCCAACGACGTGAAAATTCATGGTGTTAGAGGTATTTTGCTTGGCAAAAGCATCGGGCTGATACACGGTCACGCTTGGCCATCGCTCGAGTTGATGAAGGCGAAGCTATTGGTCTCCGCCCACAATCACCCAGCTGTGAAGTTTCGCGATGGGTTGGGTGCTCGAACAATTGAGCCGGCTTGGTTGAGGTGCAAACTGGATCCTTCCAAACTGCCGAAGAAACTGCGAGTGGCAGCCAAAAATAGCACGCTCGAGTTGTTGGTCATGCCCGCGTTTGGCGAGCTCGTCGGCGGGGCAGCCGTCAACCGGGCTTTGCCAAAGGAGTTGATAGGGCCGATTTTCAAGTCGGGGGCGGTGCGCATTGAGGATGCTGAAGTCTACCTGCTAGACGGCACTTGTTTGGGGTTGGTCAAAAATTCGAAGGGCCAAATGTGAAAGGCCTTAGATTTCCCCGAGCTCGATCGCTTCGGGCTCTAGCTCTGGTCGCACGATTTCGAAGAGCTGGGCATTGGCCTTCCAACCCTCAATCATATTTTTTAGCTCGATGGCGCTCGCCTTGTTTTCGCAGAGGAAAACAGAGCTTTGGATCCTCTTCACGTCTTTTTGCCTCTCCATCAGGGCGTCGAGGGCCCTGTAAAACTGGCGTGATATGCCGCTCGTCTTGGCGCCCTTAAAATCGTATAACACCAAATACGACATTTTAGCCTCATTTTGTCTTACGTATGCAGAGCTTTATAAACATTTTGTTGTCTTACGTAAGACAACACTCATTACAGCCGTTCGATAAGAGCGCCAGCGATCAACGGCAGGAGAACGGTGGCATCGCCCTCGACCGTGACGTACTTCGCCTTCTCCTTGACCTTGCCCCATGATACAGCCTCGCGCATCCTTGCCCCACTCAGGCTGCCATCCCACTCGGGTGCGGTCGTGATGTAGACCGCGTAGTCGAGGCCACCCCTGAACTGGTTCCACCAAATCGTATGGTGTTTGCTTATTCCTCCTCCGATCATCAGTGCCCCAGTACGCTTTGCCTCAAACACGATGTTAGCGAGTTCTTGCTGGTCGCTGAACTGGTCGAGCTTGAAGCCGCGGTGGTCCTGCCAAAATAGCCAGAGTTGCGAGCCGAAGGCACCATCGAATATGCCAGGCACGTAGATCGGGATTTTGTTCTTCCACGCCCAGTAAAGGATTGAGCTGCGGTTCGCGCGCTTCCCGAACTCCCACACGAGTTCTTTTCCAGAGATCTCACGCTTTCCCTCCCGCCAGAGTTCACGCAAAATCGGCTGCATTTTTTCCTCGAGCACCAAGCCGTAGCTCTCGTTTGGCACCAAGATGTTGCCCAGGCGGTTGATGCCAGCGCGATGGAGTTTTACGTCGTCCATCATGAAGTCGCCGTGATAATACTTTTTCCACGTTCGCGCGAGGTCGTGGTCGAGAGTGCCACATGCGGTGATTATGACATCGACCAGTTTTTTCCGCACCAAATCGCGGATGACTCCCCTGCAACCAGTCGCGACTAGACAAGCGGGAAATGAAAGGAATTTGACGCAAGCCTCATCCCGCTCCATCCGCTCAAGGATGTCGACCGCCACGCCGACTTTTTTCGCCACGAATCCGCCACCGGCTTTGAGCTGTTTCACCAGTTCGTTTGCCCCCATGCCTTTTCGCAGGCTTACATCCTTCACCGGCGGACCCAGGATTTTTTTCATGTTGTCAACCTAATTTATGTTGTCCTTCTAAAGGTTTTTATAGGTGCGTCGGCGTTTGGGGTAGGGGAAGTCATGCAGGATGTTGTGATAATTGGCGCGGGTCCGGCGGGCCTCTTCGCAGCGCATGAGCTCGCGACCAAATCGAAGCTTTCTGTGCTCGTCATCGACATGGGACACGAAATCGAGAAGCGCACATGCCCTGCAGCTGAGACGGGCAAGTGCATCAAGTGCAAGCCCTGCCATATAATGTGCGGCTTGGGCGGCGCTGGCGGGATGTCGAGCGGCATCCTGAACCTTCGCTACGATATCGGTGGTGACCTCAGCCAGCTTACGGGGAGCGCCTCCAAGGCACAGGGGCTAGTCGAGGAGGTCGACAACATTTTTCTTGAGCACGGCGCCCCAAAGGAGACATACGGCGCCGAATCCGAGGCGACGGAGGATTTGCGCAGGCGAGCAGCAGCCTCGGGCGTCAGGTTCATCCCGATACTACAGCGCCACATAGGCAGCGAGTACCTGCCAGACGTGATAAACTCGCTGAAGCGCAAGTTGGAGAAGCATGGCGTCAAATTCATGCTCAACACTCAGGTGGAGAAGATTGGAAAGGGTGAGGTTGTCGTAAAGGGCAAGCGCATCCGAGCAAAGTACATCCTCGCCGCTCCGGGCAGGGTCGGCGCGACATGGTTCGCTGAGCAGACGCGGGCCCTCGGCATAAAGTCGACGCACGGTGCGATAGACGTCGGTGTGCGGGTCGAGGTGCCGGCGGTGGTCTACGAGCCTGTGGTCAAGGTGAACCGCGATCCGAAGTTTCACATCATAACCAAGACGTTCGATGATTTCGTCCGAACTTTCTGTACGAATCACCAGGGCTACGTCATGGAGGAGCGGTACGACGACCACGTCGGCGTAAACGGGCAGTCGCTGCGCGCGAGGAAATCCCACAACACAAATTTTGCCTTCTTGGTGCACGTCGACCTCACGCAGCCGGTGACGGATACAACCTCCTATGGACAATCGATAGCCTACTTGGCGACGACGATAGGTGGCGGGCGCCCGCTTCTTCAGAGGCTCGGCGATTTGCGCAAGGGAAGACGTTCGACGTGGCAGAGGATAGAGCGCGGCCACGTGAACCCGACGCTGCGCAGCGTGACGCCTGGAGACATCTCGATGGCGCTGCCCGGGCGGATAGTCACGGACCTCCTCGAGGGGCTGGAGCGCCTCGACCAAGTTTCACCTGGCGTCGCGTCAGACTCGACTTTGCTCTACGCGCCGGAGGTGAAGTTCTACGCCATGAAGGTGGGCGTCAACGATAACATGGAAACTAACGTGGCGAACATCTTCGTCGCTGGGGATGGAGCTGGGCTCTCGCGAGGTATCGTGACATCCGCTGCGACGGGACTTTTGGCTGCGAGAGGAATAATGAAAAAGGCTGGCGCAAAGTAGATTAGTTCGGCGCATCGTTACTCAAGTATTTCTAGTTTTAAAAGTAACTCTCGCTGTTTAGGTGTGAGTTCGATCGGGTGTGAGCGCTCTGGAACGTTGACCTCCTTCATTTCTCCAAAAAGGAGCGTCGAGAAATACCGGAAACCGTGGTCGTTCAGCATCGTCGCTATGCGCTTGAGTTCTGGGTGACGTTCGTACAACTTCAGACATGCCATCACATTTGCCCCGCTTGAAATCCCGAGGAATAACCCCTCTTCTTGAGCGATGCGTTTCGTCATCTCGATCGCGTCCTTCGAGGAAACCAAAATTACACCATTGAGTAACGAGATATCAAAGATTGAAGGGATGAACCCATCGCCTATGCCTTCTATCTGATGCGTTCCCCAGCGTTGTTTCGATAGCACTGGACACTCAGATGGCTCAACGGCATAGATCTTTACGTTAGGATTCTGCTCCCTTAGGTATCTTCCTACCCCAGTGAGCGTCCCGCCAGTTCCAACCGTCGCGACGAACGCGTCTAGTTTTCCTCCCACTTGTTCCCATATCTCTGGTCCAGTAGTCTCATAGTGTGCTTGGACGTTTATTTCGTTGTTGAACTGATCAACCAAAAAATACCGCGTGGGGTCGGACGATACAATCTCCTTTGCCCGCTTCACGGCCAAGTCGACATCAGATTCAGCTCCTGGCAGAGTTATTATTTTTGCACCAAAAGCGCGGATAGCCTTCATTCGCTCCTCGCTCATGCCTTCGGGCATCAAGATCAGCACATGGAAGCCAAGATAGGCGCCAAGCATGGCTGTGGCGATGCCGGTGTTGCCCGTGGTGCTCTCGACAAGCGTCATACCTGGTCGGAGCTTCCCAGTATCCATGGCGTCTTTTATTATTTTTAATAGAATTCTATCTTTTAGGCTGCCCGATGGATTCATGAACTCTGCCTTTCCAAAGAGTTCTAGGTTGGGCTTCCCAGCGAGCTTGCCAAGTCTAACAAGTGGGGTAAGCCCTATAATTTCCGTCACATTATCCGCTGCTTTTTTGTTGCGGCTCCAGTTCATGATCATCACATCCAATTCTGGAAATGTGTATCCAGAACTCATATTTAGAGCTGTAACATAAAGTTTTGGGGGCTACATGAAGAAAGTTCTGTTTGCGATGTTGATTTTATGCTTGAGCACACCTAGTGTCTTGGCGCAAGGGTGGCCGATGTTTTTCCACGATGCCCAACACACCGGTCGCTCTGATTCATCCGCGCCCGAGAACGACGTCATCGCTTGGAGCTACGATGGCGCTGGAAGTTTCTCCTCGCCAGTCGTCACTGAGCTCAAAGTTTTTGTTGGCTCTGACGATGGCAATCTTTACGCTTTGAACGCGATAAACGGCCTGCTGCTCTGGAAGTTTCAAGCCGGCGACTCGATATCTTCCTCGCCGGCCGTTGCAGACAACCGCGCGTGTATCTTCTGCGCGCGCGACAATTACATTTACGCCTTATACGTGGAGAACGGCGCGAAGATATGGCAGTTCCAGACCGGAAACAGCATTTATTCTTCACCAGCCGTGGACAAAGAAACGGTGTTCGTAAGCTCGACCGATGGCTACCTGTATGCATTGGAAGCGCCGAGTGGTGTGCTGAAATGGAAGGACAATCTGGGCAAGATGACATCATCACCAGCCGTGTACAACGACATGGTTTTCGTCGGAACTTGGAATGGGCGTGTGCATGCGTTGGACGAACAGGACGGGAGCGAGATATGGATGTATCAGACGGAGTGGCATGGGACGGAAAATGGATATGTCATAGCCTCATCGCCCACTGTTGTGGACGGCAGGGTCTACATAGGGTCGAACGATTGGCATGTTTACTCGTTGAACGCTGGCGATGGTTCTTTGATGTGGAAATTTCAAACTGGTGGTCACGTCGAATCTTCCCCGGCGGTCGTGGATAATCGCGTCTACGTTGGTTCGGACGACAACAACGTCTACTGCCTCGACGCCCGCGATAACGTGGAAAATCGCGAGATATGGAGATACAAAACTAACGACCGCGTGCAGTCCTCGCCAGCGGTTGCAGACAATAAAGTTTTAGTCGCCTCGTGGGATGGATATCTTTACGCTCTTGACGCAGAAAACGGCTCGCTGATATGGAAACACGAAATCGGGCAAGTAGCGAAAGCCTCGCCAGCAATCGCTTACGAAAAAATTTTCATCGGTTCAATCGACGGTAAATTCTATTGTTTCGGCTCGTGGGGTGAGGTTGTAGGGCCGAGCATATCGACTGGTGTGGAATACCTGCTCATCGCAATATTCTTCTTCCTCATTGTCTGGTGGCTGCACAGGAAGATGGCCAAATGATCAAGTGGTGCGGCCGGCGGGATTTGAACCCGCGCAGCAGGCTTGGGGAGCCTGAGTCCTTTGGCAGCGTTTAGCTTTAACCAGGCTGGACCACGGCCGCACAATAATAGTTTGATGAGAGTTCTTAAAACGTTGGTGTGGAGAAATCTATAAACTTTTGATCAAGAATTGCTCAGAGCCGCTCCCTCGCGACCTCGGTGAGCTCGGTCTTCGTGATCAGCCCGACGAGCTCTCCCGCGAGGTTCATCACTGGCATGCTCGAGAAACGCTTTTCAAACATAGTACGTGCCACGTCGGCCAGCTTCTCGTCTGTTTTGGTGCTCATCGCGGGTTGCGTCATGATGTCGCCGACCAGCAGGTTGCGGATGCGCTCGCTCTTGAAGCGGTCTGGCACCACCTCCTGGAAGGCTGCGAGCTTCATCGCCAGATTTTTGGTCGTGATGATGCCAACGAGCGAGCCGCCCTCGAGCACAGGCAGCCCGACGAGGTCCTCCTCGAGCAGCAGTTTTCTGGCGTGGATGGCGCGGTCACCGGGCGAGACGGTTATCGGCGAGGCCTGCATCACCTGGCCAGCGAAGATGTCGTCGAAGTCCATGCAAACCTTCGCGAAGTCGAGCTTGGTGGCGATGCCTAGAAGTTCGCCGCCGGCCACGACGGGCAGGCAGCTGATGTCGTGCTCGAGCATTATCTCCGCGGCCCTCTTCGCCATGACCTCGGGCGCGACGGTTATCGGGTTGGCCGTCATGAGGTTCGAGACGTGGATGTGCTCCGGAAGCAGGCGACCGGTTTTCGAGGAGCCGAGCTCGCGTATGATGTCTTTCTCGGTCATCACCCCGACGATTTTTTTTGCATCCGTCACGACGAGGCGAGAAATTCCATGCCGCTGCATAATATCGATTGCGTTCGTCAAAGAAAGATTTTTGTCGATCGTT
>JBGPSS010000012.1:0-12216 GCA_041490225.1 Hadesarchaea archaeon | reverse complement strand
GGCAGTGATGTATGCTGGAAACATAGTGGAGCAAGCCGAAATCATGACCCTGTTCGAAAGCCCGAAGCACCCCTATACACGCGCCCTACTCGCGGCGGTCCCGAAGGTTGGGTCGAAGAAGAGGGAGCTTGAGACAATACCCGGAACGGTCCCGAGCCTCATCACCCCTCCGCCAGGGTGCAAGTTCAACCCGAGATGTCCTTACGTCATGGACATATGTAGGAAGGAGTTTCCACAGATGATTAAGATTGGGAAGGAACACTTGGTGCGCTGCCACCTGTATAACAAAGGCGCTGGAGGTGTAGCTTGAATGGCAGATGCCTTGACCCCCCTTGCCTTCAGTTTATCATTTCCGAGACTGATGGCTAAACGACCAAAGAAGAAACAACCGTTGGTTAAGAAAAATGCCAAAATTCCCAAGGAACATCTGATAGAAATCAGGGATCTAAAAAAATATTTTGAAACGAAGAGAGGGATATTTGCACGGGAAAAAAAGTGGGTTCACGCTGTCGACGATGTGAACTTTTACATTCGAAGGGGAGAAGTCTTTGGGCTGGTCGGTGAAAGCGGGTGTGGAAAGACGACCGTAGGGAAGCTGATAATAGGACTCATAAGGCCCACTGCTGGCGAGATATATTTTGATGGCCACAACCTAACAGAGTTCGATAAGGAGGAGATGCGGAAGCTCAGGAGAAGAATGGGGATTATCTACCAACACCCGCAGTCGTCCCTCAACCCAAGGATGACTATCCATACCATACTCAGCAGGCCGATTGACATTTACAAAATTGCAAAGGGGGAGAAAAAGGAAGAGATAATCTTAAAGGTGCTCAAGGAAGTCGGCCTCGAGCCCCAGCACCTCGACAGGTACCCGCACGAGTTCAGCGGGGGGCAGCAGCAAAGGATCGCGGTCGGAAGGGTACTCGTCCTCAACCCGGACTTTGTCGTCTTGGACGAGCCGACCTCGGCCCTCGACGTATCGGTTCAGGCCTACATCCTTAACCTGCTTGGCAAACTCCAGAGCAAGTTCGGT
Organism: Hadesarchaea archaeon; assembly: GCA_041490225.1. Lineage (GTDB taxonomy): Archaea > Hadarchaeota > Hadarchaeia > Hadarchaeales > Hadarchaeaceae > DYFS01. Next base: position 11,183 of record JBGPSS010000012.1, on the reverse strand, counting down.
TTCACCTATCTCCTGATTTCCCACGACCTGAACATCGTCGAGTACATGAGCGATAGGATCGCAGTGATGTACGTGGGAAAGATGGTCGAGCTCGCGGACAATGTGGAGCTGCGCAGAAATGCCCTCCACCCCTATACGCGGTCGTTGCTCGCTGTCGCCCCAATCGCGGATCCGACGCGAAAGCGCAAGGGCGTCATCTTAAAGGGTGAGGTGCCGAGCACGATCAACCCCCCGCCGGGTTGCAGGTTTCATCCTAGATGTCCCTACGCGAAGATGCCCATATGTAAAGAAAAGGAGCCCGAGTTCAGAGGCGTTGGCGGCGACCATTACGTTGCATGCCATTTCGTGAAAAGTAGGACACACAAGTGGCCTAGTCCTAAGAAATAAATGCATTTTTGAATTAATTCATATCCTAGTGTACCTACCACAGTGTCACTTTTATGCCTGCGATACTTCCTTCGAGAGTTTGTAATCTATCACCAATTCACGTTAGATAACTCATTCTTCTTTGGCTTTTTTCCTCAAGTCAACGACGAGGGTGGAAAGCCCGACCCGCTCGAACTCGTGTTTGATCTCCCCTAATCTGTTCGCCCCGATCCGTGCCCCCGCGCTCTTCTTATGCCCACCACCACCGTATCTCCTTGCGAGTTCGGACGCGTCCAGACCATCGAACCCCTTATCCACACTCAGCCAGCACCCCTTCTCGTAGAAGACCGCGAACGCTTTGATCCCCTTTGGGTAGAGCGAGAAAACCAAATGGCCCGACGCGGTTGAACTCTTCTCGCCGTGGGGCATCAGAATTATCATGGAGTCGGGCTTTCTCTTCTCCACGAGCTTCGATATCCGCTTGACGGTCTTTTCGGCGCCCTGCCTCACCCCCCGAGTGTGCGAAATCTCGGCATTGAACTCCTTCTTCAGCTCCTCGATCGACCCGAATGCCAACACCTTTGCGAGCTCGATAAACCGCTTCCTCGACTGGGTTGCCTTTATCGCATCGTTCACTTCCCACGCTGGGTCGTAACCTCGTGCTTTCAAACCAAGCGGGGGAGGTGTACGGTATTTGGCAGAATCGGCCCGGTCGGCGATCCCGACCAGTTCTTCGGCTTTTATTCCGAGATGCCTCGCGAGTATGCCCGCAGCGCTTCGCGCCCCGGGATCGTGGACGCGTACCGTACACGTGCCCCCTTCGTCGCCGGTCGCGTGGTGGTCAACCCACACGAATGTCGTGAGCGACCGCTGGAGCGGGAGGTCCACGACCAGATCGTACCTACCCACGAACCGCGTGCTTGGTTTTGCGGTTCTAATGATGGCCTTGGGATAACATCTCAAGACTAGGGCGGCACACACGACTCCATCGACATCCTCGCCGTGCGTCAAGGCCCTTATGCGTGCGTTAACTTTTGTTTTCTTCATCATGGAAGTGCTCACCTTCGGCCCTCGGTCTCGCACCGTCTCAGGCGACGGATAGGACTCCGCGATGATATCGTACTTGCTCCCCCAAAAATATAACAGGGAGTATTAATCTCTTGGACGAATTGTTCTTTTGTGACATTTTGATTACCTTTTTTAATGTAATTAGATTTACTTATTTATAAACGAAATAGCCGAAGGTACCCGCATGCAAATGGGTTCGGGTCTGGCACAAAGTTGAGATTTTTTTGTCCAGTTGAGGGTTCAAATCCCTTCCCGCACCACAGCTCTTTTATCAATCGGTTGAGAACTACAGTTTGAAACGGTGGTTGAATGATGGAGCATGTGATCTCTGTTCGCCCAGGCTTCGGCGGCTTCGACGAGCTGTACGAAAAGGCCAATGTGGTCTTTTTGGGTGTGCCGTTGGACGTCACATCTTCCTATCGCGCGGGCACAAAGTTCGCTCCGGCAAAAATCCGCGAGGCATCCGCAAATCTGGAGACATATTTGATGTCAGCTGAGCTCGACGTTTTTGAGAAGCTCGGCATCTCGGACCTCGGCGACCTGAGCATCATCCCAACTGACTTGGCGGCGACTGGGGAGCGCATTCGCAAGGTTTTACAGGAGCTCCGAGAGGACGGAAAGATACCTGCCTTGCTCGGCGGGGAGCATACCCTGACATACTTTGCTGCACAGGATTTCAAAGATGCTTTTTTGATCCAGCTCGACGCCCACCGCGACCTGCGCGACGAGTATTTGGGGGACAAGGTCTGCCACGCCACGGCGATGCGGCGAGTGCTCGATTTTCTCCCCGATGAGCGGCTTATTCAAGTGGGCGTAAGATCCTGTTCGAAGGAGGAAGCGGAATTTGCACGCGCAACCAATATTCAAGCATACACCACCGAGCAGGTGCTTGAAAATTCACGTAAAGTCATTTCGGAAATTGTGAAAAAAGTCGGGGAAAAGAATGTTTATCTCACAATCGATATCGACGTGCTCGACCCAGCTTTTGCGCCAGCAGTGGCGACGCCCGAGCCAGGAGGTTTATCGACGCTGGACGTGCTGGGGCTCGTGCGCGAACTGGGCGAGCTCAACGTTCGTGCTTTCGATGTCGTAGAAGTGACCCCCGCCTACGATGATGGAGCTACCGCGTTCGCGGCGGCGAGAATAATTTACGAGTTGCTTGCAGCGATGGCCGTTTCACTGAAGTAATTCTTGGCCCTTTTTCACGACGAGGCGGCAGGGAATAGGTAGCTTGAGCGTGGCTTGGTGTAGCGCCGTTTTCGCTAGCGCCCCAAATTCTTTGGCCACGCGCAGGATTATAATTTTTTGTCCAGCGCTCACGCGCGCTGCGGTGCCTATTGGCTTGCCGAAGGACATCCGCATCCCATCGGAGATTCGGTCGGCGCCCGCGCCCATGGCCATTGCATTCTCCCGAAGGATTTGGTGTGGGTAGATGAGAATCTTCAGGTGATAGTTATCCTTGCCAGCCTTTAACTCGAGCAGGCGGTTGGTGGCTATACGAGCCGCTTCAAGCGCGTTGTGTCTGATCTGGCCGGTCCCCCTGACGATGAGCGACATCTCGATCGGAAAATCGCCCTTTGGATTGCCCATATCGAAGAATGTGACTCGTATCCCTGGAACACCCGTAACGTAGTCTTTTCTCGTGTATGCGGGGCCGCTGAAGTGCCTGTACGCGCGTCCTGGTCTAATCGGCATATAAATCCCATTACCAATTTTGTGCCATCCTTAAATTCTTTGTGTAAAAAGTGGCTAGAGATGTAATTCTACCACATCTTTGTCCCGAAGCTCATAGTCGCGTGGCACTTGTTGTCCTGGAAATCGGGTTGATCCCCAGACCCTCGCAAATTTTAGGTTGCGGGCGAAGTCCTTGTGCACCTCCCGAGCGACGTCTGCAATCGTTGAGCCCCGCCGTAACATGAGCGGGCGTTCGGCTGGTTTCTCATCTGGACGCTTCGTGTAGATGCGGATAACGTTGAGGTTCTCAAATATCTGCTTTTTAAGTTTGTCTGAGGAGCTTTTCGTCGATGGAGCTAAAAATATAGAAAAACGTTTTCCGTATGCATGCGTCAGCTTGGTGAGCTTGTTCGATGCTTTGGGAGCGTCCATTTTCGTAGCAATTATCATTGCCCTACGGTAGACGATCGATTCGTCTAGGGCCTCCTCGACATCTTCGGCTGTAGTCGGTCCTTTGATGTCGACGCTGGCGTTGTGTATGCGGTGCTCTTGGAGTATGCGCTTCAACTCAGCTTCGCCACCATCCAATAACTCGGCGCCCCTGATTTCGATCCCTCCGGTCTTCCCGCGAGAGATTTCGAGTTTTGGTGGTGACTTGTTCAGCTTCACGCCGGCCGCCTCGAGTTCCGCGGTCAGCGTCTCGACCTGTTTGATTGGGTCTGCGGAGAGGTCAACGATGAGGGCTATCGTGTCTGCGTTCCTCGCGACGCTCAGCGGTTGAGCGCCGAGGCCACGGCCAAGGCTCGAGCCCTCAACGATGGCTGGAACCTCCACGAGTTGAATCTGTACATCCTTGAACTGCATCATGCCCGGCGCCGGCTCACGAGTTGTAAATGGGTAGGGCGCTACCTCCGGCTGGGCGGCTGTGAGCCTCTGGAGCAACGTTGATTTGCCCGAGTTCGGTAGTCCTAGGATGGCGACCTGAGCCGCGCCCTCTTTCTTCACTGCAAAACTTGGGCCGCCACCCGTCCTACGCGTCTGTTGTTTTCGCAGCTCCTGGCGCAGTTTTGCTAGGCGCGTCTTGAGAGTTTTGAGGAGTTTTTCCGCGCCCTTGTGTTTAGGTGCTGTGCGTATGAGTTCTTCCGTTGCGATGATCTTTTCTTCTAATGTCCTGGCGTTGGCGTACTTCTCCTCTGCCTTGAAGTATTCTGGCGGTAAATTTGTGGGCATTTCATCCCAGATTTTATCTTTAGCTCTCTGTTTTTAAAGAGCTGATTTCACCAAAGTTTATGGTGCCATCAAATAGCGCAAGTATTTGCCGAACTTCTTGACCCCAATTGCCCGTATCAGGCTCGGACTTCTCTTTATCAAGCTCTTGAGCAGTGGGGCGTGGTGGTTGAAGTTGGCTTCCTGCAATATCAGCGAGCGCAGTTCGGGGGTTGCCAGCAATCTGAGCAGCACATCCAATTCTTTGTCGGATAATTTTTCAAGGAGCTTGCGCGCTCGCAAACCCAACTCGAATTCCATGCCGAATTTTTGCATCACTGCTTGCTCATACTTTCTCAGAACTTTTTCATTGGTCCCATTCTCTAGGGCATGTGAAGCTGCCTCAGCCGCCAGCTTGGCGCACGATAGGCCGAGATAAATCCCGCCGCCGGTCAAGGGCTTCACCTGTCCACCGGCGTCTCCTACGAGGAGGACGCGGTCCGAGTAGATTTTTCTGGTGAGGGGTTGCGGTATCAGCCCGGCTCCGAGGTGCGTGAGTTTATCCATTTTTATTTTCTTGGATGCAACGGGGTGGTTTTTCATGAATTCAAAAAGTTTTGGTGCACCTTCGGTGGTGCCGAGGCCGATCCTGCACATCTCGCCAGTTGGAACTATCCACGCGAAGAAACCAGGGGCGACTTTGTTGCCGAAGTACATTTCAACTTGATCGTCTGCTACTTCTGCCTCCGCTTCCACTTGAACGCAGCGCGTATACTTTGCTGCTTTCAATAGACCAGCCTCCCTAGCGACCAAAGATGTCGGGCCATCAGCTCCTATTATTAGACGGGTCTCGAGCTCTTCACTACCATCAATTTTTTTCACATTAACCGAAGTTTTCTTTCCGAGCGAAAGGCCAATGCATCTAGTTCTGAGCATAAAAGTTGCGCCGGCTTTTGCAGCGGCGGCCGCCCGCTCTCTGTCGAAAGCTGCGCGATCGATGGTGAGCGCCTCGACAGTTTTTCTTGTCAGTGTTATTTCTTTTCCAGAAGGAGTGTATATGGAGGCCCCCCGAAGTTTATTTAGCGCCCATTTTCCAGGCCTGATCTTTAGCTCCTTCAGCCCATTCAGTCCCAATATGCCGGTGCAGTGAACAGGGTTGCCGACCTCTGCGTGCTCCTCGACGATGGCGACATCAAAGCCTTTTTTTGACAGCAGCTCACCGGTGAAACACCCAACAGGCCCGCCACCAACTATAACAACATCGAACATCTGATCAGCAACCATTTTTAAAGGTGCACGATAAATTAAGCTAACGAGGTCTTATATGTTCGAGGTAGTTTGGGGAACTCTGGCAGCTTTCTTCGTGCTGTTTGTCCCAGGCCTCACCCTCACGCTCGTGCTCTACCCCAAGCCAGGGAAGGTCGATGTTTGGGAGCGCGCAGCCCTCAGCCTAGGTTTTAGCGTCCTAGTCCTCATTTACACCGGTGTGATATTCGCGATGCCGCAGATCAAGATGCTCAGCCTCGTTCCAATCACCGGCACATTGGTGGTTTTTTCCGTCGTCTGCGTCCTGATTGGTTATATGCGGGGCGCGATGGCGCTCTTCAAAAAGCCGAGCGCGGCCACTCATGCCGGCTGAGATATTAAGGTGGCGAAGTTGTTTAAATACAAGCAAGTCATCGTGGTCAGAGCTGACCTCAAAATGAGCGAGGGAAAGCTCGCTGTACAAGTGGCTCATGGGTCCATTGCAGCAGCGGAGCGATCTAGAAAGAAAAAGAAAGAGTGGTTAGATGCGTGGCTCCGCGAAGGGCAGAAGAAGGTCGTCGTCAAGGTGGTGAACGATGATGAGTTACGCAGGTTGCAGGAACAAGCCGCTGGACTCGGGATACCAAACGAGTTGATTCAAGATGCTGGCCTCACGGAGCTACCTCCGGGAACCACGACGGTGTTGGCGCTCGGCCCAGCGCCGAACGATGTCATAGATAAGGTGACGCGTGGGCTACCGCTGCTGTAGGTGTTAATGTGAAAGTTTCCGATGTCGGTGAACGAGCGATCGTAGAATTTGCGCGAAGGATATGCAAAAGTGGACCGCGCGTCAAGGTTGGCATAGGTGACGACGCCGCGGCCATCGATATAGATGGCAAATATCTTGTAGCCACCACTGATATGCTCGTCGCTGAGACTCACTTTCCCAGAGGCACGACGGCTGCGCAGATGGGCCTCAAGGCGGTCGTGGTTAACCTCAGTGATATAGCCGCGATGGGAGCGGAGCCCCTCGGGCTGATTTTCTCCGTCGGCTTACCTCGGACTTTGAGCGTCCGCTTCGTGAAAGATATGATGCGGGAGATGGATAGAGTTGCGCGATCTTATGGTGCATACGTTGTCGGAGGAGACCTCGACGAAAGCGATGAGATAATCATCGCTGGTGCCGCCTTCGGTTTGGCAAAAAAAGGCGGACTGCTGACTCGCTCAGGGGCTAGGCCTGGAGACCTGATCGCCGTGACGGGCGAGTTGGGTGCAGCTTCGGCGGGCTTGAAAATTTTGTTATATAAAATCCCTGTGAAGGGTTACGAGCGGCTCGTGAGGGCCCAGCTCGAGCCGCGAGCCAGGGTGAAAGAAGGGCTAGCGCTCGCCAACAGCGGCAGCGTAACTTCTGCGATAGATACAACGGATAGTCTAGCTGCGAACGCTTGGCAGGTGTCGCGCATGAGCAGGGTCAAGATGATTTTTGATTACGAAAAACTACCAATAAACCATGTTGTTGAGAAATTTTCACGCTCCCGTGGTTTGAACGTCGATAATTTTGCCCTTTTCGGTGGCGAAGATTTTGAACTACTTTTCACGGTGCGGCCGAGCGGGTGGAAAAAAGTGCAACGAGCATTCAGACGTTTGGGCACGGCGGTCACATTGGTTGGAAGGATAACAAAGGGCAGAGGGGTATTTATCAAGAGACGCGGTGAAATCAAAAATCTGCCAGACCGAGGGTATGAGCATTTTGTATGAGCGTAGCTTTCTCAAATGTTGGCTTCCAAAACCCTCATAATTAGCGATTACCTTGTGTTTCTGGGGTTGAAAAATTGGATTTGCGGGCGATCATCGATGGCTTGAGCACTCCATCAAAAAAAGTTCTTCTTGCACTCGAACAATTCAAAGAAGCCGATGTAGTTAACATCGCGGCTGAGGTTGGACTTGACCAGGCCGCGGTGATGCGCGCCGCCCTGACGTTGACCCAGCATGGCCTAGCTAGGATGTCCGAGGTGAAGCTTTCTGTCGCCGAGCTCACGAGCGAGGGCAAGGAGTACGCGAAGAGGGGCCTGCCCGAGAGGCGCATGCTTGAGGCGTTGGCGAAGATTGGGCCGGATTCTGCAGGCGTCATTGCCGAACGGGCGGGAGTCACTAGGGAGCAGGCCTACATCTCATTGGGCTGGCTGAAGCAAAAGGGATGGGCAGAGTTCACAACAAAAGTCGATAGGACAGTTTTGGCCATGATGAAAACCGGCGAGGAAGCACTTGCACACAAGTTTTCTGATGAAGTGCTGCTCGAGAAGTTGGCCGCCAAGAGGATGAGCGTGGACGAGATACCCACCGAGCTCAGGGATGCGTTGGGAAAACTTGTCGAGCGCAAGCTTGTAGATGTCGACGAAAAAATTCAGCGAAAGTTGAAGTTGACCGAGCTGGGAAAGGAGGCCCTAGCGTTTGGCATCGAGATAAGGGAGGAGGTTACCGAGCTGACCCACGAGCTGCTCGTGAGCGGGGGGTGGCGCAATGTGGAGTTCAGGCGTTACGATATCAACATCCCTGGCGCACCTATCTACCCAGCGAAGGTTCACCCTCAGCAGCAGGTGATAGATGAGCTTCGCGAAATCTTGCTTGAAATGGGGTTCGTCGAGATAAAGAGCCTGCTTGTCGAATCAGAGTTTTGGAACTTCGATGCACTTTTCCAAGCCCAAGATCACCCCGCGCGAGAAATCCATGATAGCCTCTCGCTGTCGAAACCCGTGCAGGCCAAACTGCCAGCAGCATTGTTGAAGCGTGTCGCAGAAGCTCATGAGGTTGGGGTCGCGGGATCGAGGGGATGGGGCTACAAGTTCAATCCGGAGATAAGCGCGCGTCCGGTGATGTGCTCTCAGACGACGGCCGCGACGGTGCGTTATCTGGCGACCAAGCCAAAGCCACCGGTGAAGATATTCTGCATCGACCGCGTCTATCGTCACGAAAAAATCGATTACAAACACTTGGCGGAGTTCTACCAGGCCGAGGGCATAGTGATGGCTCCAGAGCTTACGCTGCGTGACATGCTTGGCTATCTCAAGCAGATTTTGCTGAAGATGGGTTTGCCCAAAATAAGGTTCAGGCCGGGCTACTTCCCGTATACAGAGCCGTCGGTTGAAGCCGACGCGTATTTCCCAGAAAAAGGGGAATGGGTCGAGCTTCTTGGTTCTGGGATGTTTAGGCCTGAGCTTCTCCGCCCGCTCGGTATTCATCATCCCGTGCTCGCGTGGGGGATAGGTTTGAGCAGGTTAATGATGATCAAGTTGGGCATTGAGGACATCAGAGATTTGTTCGGTAATGACTTGGAACGGTTGAGCAAAAGGAGGTTAATTTGATGCCGACGGTAAGCGTCAGCCATCGCGATATTTGCAAGTTGCTGAGAAGGCAGATCGGCCCTGAGAAGCTGCGCGAGCGGTTGTCTTTGCTCGGAGTGGAGGTCGATGAGATTGTTGGAGATGAGATCAAGCTAGAAGTTGCACACAATCGCCCCGACTTGCTCGGTCCAGAGGGCGTGGCGAGGGCGCTCAAAGGGTTTTTAGGCATAGAGGTTGGATTGCCAAAGTACAAATTGCGTAATTCTGGCGTCGTCGTTGAAGTCGACGAGAGTACCAAGGCGATCAGGCCGTACATAGTCGCGGGCGTCGTCCAAGATGTTAAATTCAATGATGAAAACGTCGCGGCCCTCATGCAGATACAGGACAAGTTGCACGACACTCTCGGGAGGAACCGTCGCCGAGGCTCGATAGGTGTCTACGATCTCGACAAAATCAAGCCACCGGTGCGATACACGACGACTTTGTCGGAGGGACTTCGCTTCAGGCCTTTGGATTTTGACCGAGAATTGACGCCGGCACAGATATTGAGGGAACACCCGAGGGGAGTGCAGTATGGCGGCATCATGCAGGGCTGGAGCCACTATCCCCTGCTGATAGATTCGGCTGGAGTAGTCCTTTCGATGCCGCCGATCGTGAACAGCGAAGACACGCGGGTGACGAGCGACACCAAGCGGCTGTTCATAGATGTCACCGGCGACGATGAACGAACGGTGAATAGAATTCTGACGATAATGATGACAAGCTTGGCCGAGCGCGGCTTCGACTTGCAGTCGGTTGCGATAAAATACCCGACGAAGAGCGCTCGTACTCCGAACTTAAAAGCGGCAAAACAGCGGTTGAGGGCGGCGGCTGTGAACGAGTTTTTGGGGCTGAACCTAAAACCGAAGGATGTTGTCGCGCTCATGAAGCGGATGCGATTCGACGCGGCTTCAGCGGCCGAAGTTTTGACGGTTTCTGTCCCACCCTACAGGAGTGATGTGATGCACGAGATCGATTTGATAGAAGATCTCGCGATTGCCTACGGGTATGATAAGCTGATGCCGACCCTGCCGAACGTCGTGACGGTCGGGGAGAAACACCCAATCGAGAGGTTGAGCAAGAAAGCGAGGGATGTCATGGTCGGTCTCGATTTCATGGAGGTCATGACGTACACGCTTACAAACCCCAACATCAACTTCAAGCTCATGCACACGAGCGGCGAGGCAGCGACGATAGCGAACCCAATCTCCGAGGAATACGCGATCGTGCGCAATTGGCTTTTGCCGAGCCTTCTCTGCGTCATGCGCGAGAACAGGCGAAATCCACTACCGCAGCAGATATTTGAGGTCGGCGATGTGGTGCAGCTCCACCCTGAAACTGAGACCGGCGCAGTTAATGTTCGCAAAGTCGCAGCTGCGACTATAGGTGGACAAGCTAATTTCACATACATCAGAGCGATCGCAGAAGCGCTTTTGCGCGAGTTGGGTATAACTTATGAGTTTCGAGCGATAGAGCATCCGAGCTTTATCGAGGGCAGGGCTGCAGAATTTTTGGTGAAAAATAAACGCATAGGTATAATTGGTGAGCTGCACCCAGAAGTGATTTTAGGGTTCGAGCTCGAACACCCAGTTGCAGCTTTTGAGTTCGATTTACTTGGTTAACTCGTTAAATTTATCTAGCAGAGAAAAGCACTTTAGTATGTAATGATGGACCATCCGCGGTATTCGAGGAGCTGGCGCGATTCGTGAGCGTTGGTGCATCACCGCGGGAACACCGGAGCAACCCGCTGCCAAGTCGTGCCAAGATGGGTCCTTCGGGGAACATATTGGCGGGAACACCTAGTGATGACCTGAAAGCCAACCCTGGCGCGCGACAGGCGGGCGGGCCCTCGAGAAATCCCACCATGAGGGTTAGCGAGTGGAGAGCGTCGAACGACAAACGAAGAAGCTCGCAGTTAGTGTGATGGGACACAGCGAGGGCCCACTTGAACTGTCGTTTCACAAACCCTGATGTATCGCGTCAAATGAGTTTTTGCTGTTTGATTTGTTTTTCGATGCGTTCACTGCCTCCCTGTGTTGATTTGAGTCGGTATTTTTGGCCATAACGTTACCGCGAGCAGAGTTTGCACCCTTACGTCCGTCTGCGCTCATGGTAGTAAAGTTCTTTCCGTATTGCTTATAAATCTCTTGGGTAATCTTGCCCTTTCGAGATCCATGTCCCTTTTGAGGAATTGACGACTGACGAATTGTTTCTTTTGCGGCCTGGTAGTTATCCATGTTGAAG
>JBGPSS010000011.1:0-12286 GCA_041490225.1 Hadesarchaea archaeon | reverse complement strand
GTTGCGGAGCGATGTGTAGCGAGTTGGCCAGCCGTCTGCAGAAGCTCTATCCTGAGCAAGGGGGCATTGGGGGTGGGGGGCACGATCGTGCGGCGGAATGCGTGGTGGATAGGCCCGTGCCGATGTATGCGGTCATGCACGAGCTGTTGATGTTAATCGAGGAGATGGTCAAGAAGTCGAAAAGTACATCATCAAGCCTTTAAAAGTCTAGGTAGAGTCTATTTGGTGTTATATTGACATTCGAGGAAAGCGAGCTTCAAAAGCTGGTCGATGAGATCATCGGGCTCTTGGAAAAATACCGCGATGATCCGGGTTCGCTAGATGTGATATTATCGGAGTTGAAAAGCCTCTATCGCAAGGTCCCGATTTATCCGGGGATAATTGCAAATTGCTTGTCGATGGTTGTGAAATCCATAGAGCCCAAGCAATTAAAAGGAGGAGATGAAGTATCTCTCCTGACGAAAGATAATCGTATTTTGGCGGGTAAAATTTCAAGCGTCACGCAGAGCGAAATTAAAATTGTTGATTGTTGCGAGTATGGGGGAGAAAAATCATCCAGCGAGTGCAACATACCTTTTGCCAATTTGAAAGAAACAAGGCTGTTTACTCGTGAGATACTGCATAAGGAATGGCCGGATTTAGATTTTGAGGAGTGATTAATTGCCGGAGCTTAGGCTAAAGCGTGGAAATGTTATCAAAATGGAGGGGTTTGCCAGTCTCCATGTTAAAGAAGGAAAGGTTTCGATAATTGGCGGGCTGCACGATAAGTGGGCCAAGGTTGTCATCCCACGGGCGAAATCCATACCGATAGAAGCAGAAAGCGATGCAATCATAGAGTACATGCTTGGGCCCAGTGGCAAGATGGAAAAATTGCCAGGGCGCACGATACCTCGAGAGTGGGACACGCTTGTAGAGGAAATCGTTGCAAAAAAACCTCGCGTCGTCCTCATATTGGGCGAGGTGGATGCCGGCAAGAGCTTTCTTTCGACTTATATCGCGAACATGTTAATTAGAAAAAATCTGCGCATCGCGGTTGTGGATGGAGACGCGGGACAATCTGATGTTGGTCCGCCGACGACTTTGGGGGTAGTTGAAGTAGATAAGCCGGTGGTCTTCCTGCAAGACGTTTCAGCACATGTGACGTACTTCATCGGCTCGATGTCCCCGGCAGGACATATTCTTGAGTTCATGGTAGGCATAAAGCGCATGGTGGAGCGTGGATTAAAGAACGCGGATGTGGTAGTGGTAAACACCGCGGGTTGGATTTCGGGTGGACCTGGGAGAGCCTTTAGGCTGTATGAAATGGAGCTGCTGAATCCAGACATGATAGTGGCACTTCAACGGGGAAGGGAGCTCGAGCATCTATTGAAGTCCATGGATCAATCTAAAATCAGAAGGATAGCAGTATCCAAACAAATCCGACCTAGATCGCGCAGCGACCGTACATTTTTAAGGGAGCTTGCCTTGGCACGATATTTTGAGGGCGCAGGCAGATTGATTTTGGACCTTAGGAAGGTGCTGCTCGAGCGTTGTTACTTCCACACGGGAGAGCCAGTAGATCCAAAAAGCTTGGGTGACACATCGATCGTATATGCAGAAAAAATGCCAGAAGGTTTGTTTGTCGTCGTGAGTGGGGAGCTAAGCGATAACAAGGCTCAGGAGTTAACGGCAAAGTTCAAGAACCTACACATAATTAGACCATGGGACGCGAAGAACGTCATCGTTGGGTTGGCGGACTCAAATGATGAGCTGATTGGACTAGGGGTAATAGATGAGATAGATTATGCGCGTGAGAAACTAGTTGTGGTAACTCCAGTTAAGGATGCTAGCAGTATCATGGCTGTGCAGTTTGGTTCTATGAAGATTACCCCCGGTGGAAGAGAAGTCGGCACTATAAAGCCGGGGACTTTCTAGGTGTCGCCGTGAAGATGCGTGCGAATGTCAAGTGCGTCTACGATCAAGAATCGTTCGCACTTGCGGTGGCTTCTGCTCTGCGTCCAGACAACTTTCAGGCGCCGAGCGGCATTCAGATTACGACAGCGAGGCGTGGTACGCAAGTCGTCACGAACATAGCGATAGACGGAAAGATCGAGACATTTTTGGCGACACTCGACGATCTGCTTTCGTGCACCTCTACTGCAGAAAGTATGCTGTAGCACAAGGTTTTCATACACGCAAATTTTAGGAGAATTAGGCGATATGGTGAAATTTGAACTCAAAGCAGAATGCACGTTCAGCGGTGGACTTGAGGCCGCAAAGAAGGATATAGAATCGGCGATAGCACAGGCGAATGAGGTCGTGTTAAAAAAAGGAGTACCAAAGGGCAAGGAAACAGAGGCGGCGAATGTCACAAGCTGGGATGCCGCTGGAAAAATGCTTGATGTCACCATAGTATCTGGTAGATATGTGCGTGCTCACGTAGCATTGTTCAGGTTGACGAAGCTTTTGTCTGAAGCAATAGGAAAAAAGTACAGGGTTGGTCTGCGTGCTGTAAAGGCCGAAGAATACAAGATTTCGCTGCCGATGGTTCGCTTTTCCGAGCAGGTGAAGGAAGAGCTTTCCAAAATTGGATGTGAAATAAAGTCTGATGCTTACGGCACGATTTTGCTGATGCGCGATCTAGACGAAGCTAAATTACGTGGTCATCTAGTCGACAGGATGTTGAAAATGGTGGAAGAGATATCTACCAAAGCTGAAGCTCCAGCAGCGTCGGCGGAAGCCAAGGTTGTGCAGCAGGGTGGATGCAAGAAGCATCATTTCAAGGATGACCCACTTGGGGTCGCGAAGGAGCTCGGGTGGATAGAGCAGTTCCCTGGTCGAGGGCAGTGGATATACGCAACGCCGTATGCTGAACTCCTGAATGCGATCGAGAATATCATAATTGAAAAAGTGATAATCAAACTTGGCTTCAAAGAGTTCATGTTGCCGAAGCTTATTCCGCTCGAGGTAATGCAGAAGATGCCTGGCTATTTGGATGAAATGCCTGATGGCATGTACTATGTTTGTCCGCCGCCAAGAGAACCAGAAGTCTTCGCCGATTTCAAGCGCGAGCTTAAGCTTACGAAGCAGGTACCAGTAGACAAACTTAAAAAGTGTTTGAAAGAGCCATCCTACGTCCTTGCTCCAGCACAGTGCGAACCTTTCTACGAATTTTTTGCGGGCAAGCGAGTCAAGCTAGAAGATCTTCCAGTCAAGGCTTTTGACAGGAGTGGCTGGACGTATCGTTGGGAAGGTGGAGGCGTAGAGGGTCTGACGCGCGTCCAGGAGTTCAGGCGCATAGAGTTGATATTTCTCGGCAAGCCGGACGATGTGGTCACGATTCGTGATAATGTCAAAGATAGAAGCGTAGAAGTTGCAGAGGAGCTGGGCTTGGAGTGGCGGGTGACCGTGGCGACGCCCTTTTACATGCGTGGGGGCGACGTAGCGCAGGATTTAACCGACAGCCGAGAAATTGCCGTGTACGATTTAGAGACCCTGCTCCCATACAACGAAAAGTGGCTGGAGCTTGGTTCTTTCAACGTGCACAAGACCAAGTTCGTAGAAACGTTTAAGATAAAGGAGGCCAAGAATCGAGAGGTCTGGACGGGCTGTTGCGGTTTCGGGTCGAGCCGCTGGGTAGTTGCGTTTTTGGCGCAACATGGTTTCGACCCATCCAAATGGCCAAAACATGTGCGAGATCGTGTTGGCCCGCTATCGGGACCACCCAGAATAGTCAAGTGATGGATATGGAAGAAGAAAAGAAAGTTGAAAAGCGAGAGAGAAGACCGACCAAGGAGACTTGGCGTGCTAAAGGATGGTTCGAAATATTTGCCCCCTCGATGTTCGGCGGGGCGAGGATAGGTGAGACTCCGGCTATGGATGCACATCAGTTGGAGGGCCGAGTTTTGGAGTCAACGCTCGGCGATTTGTTAGATGATTTTTCAAAGTCGTACATCAAACTCTATTTTCAAGTTAAAGGAGTAGAGGGCAACCGCGCTACGACAAAGTTCATCGGCCATGATACTGCTCGTGACTACGTTCGCAGTCAGGTGAGAAGGCGCGTATCTAAGATAGAGGGAATTTGGACAATCACAACACAGGATGGTCACAAACTTCGGTTGAATGCTATGGCCACGACGCTCAAACGGACTCAGAGTTCTAAGATAGAGTCGATCAGGGCAAGCATGAAAGAGGTGATCGAGCAGCGAGCAGCGAAGCTCACCTTCGACCAGTTCATTCAAGAAGCGATATTGGGGAAGCTGTCTGCAGATATCTACAAGGTGATAAAGAAAATATGTCCGGTTAAGCGGATTGATATCCAGAAAACCAAGGTGCTAAGTGAACCGGCCTAGGCAGGAAGAGGATGAGCAGGCTTTTTGGCACCTCTGGCATCCGTGGGGTAGTAAATCTTGATTTAAAACCGGAGATAATATTGGACATTGGGTCAGCTCTCGCGGCATGTTTTGAAAATTCAGGTACGATAGTTTTAGGGAAAGATCCTCGCCTATCCAGCGATATGCTCGAAGGATGTTTGGTCTCCGGTATTCTTTCAGGGGGATGTGATGTAAAAAAGATCGGTTTGGCTCCAACTCCGGCGGTTGGGTTTGCTACACCTCACTTTGGCGCCAAGGCCGGCATAATGATAACGGCCTCGCACAATCCGCCGGAATTTAATGGCGTCAAATTTTTTGGGAGCGATGGGATGGCTTTCACACCAGGACAGGAGGAGAAAATCGAGAATGCGTATTTCTCCGGGAGGACGAAATCTGCACCTTGGAATGAGATCGGCAACGTTGATGAAGTTGACATCTTGCCATATTACATAAAGAAAATAGTTGGGTCCGTTTCGTTGAGCCGAGGTTATAAAGTTGTTGTAGATTGTGCCTGCGGTGCGGGTGCTTTGGTCACACCTTTCATACTACGTGAGCTCGGGTGTAAAGTGATAGCATTGAATTCGCAGCTGGATGGGTTCTTTCCGGGCAGAGCTCTTGAGCCAACGCCAGAAAACCTGCAAGCGCTGGGTAAAATCGTGAAGTCGCTTGGCGCAGATATTGGCCTCGCTCACGATGGCGACGCTGACAGAATTGCGGCTGTCGATGACAAGGGCCGTGTCGTCGGTTGGGATAAGATGTTGGCTCTGATGAGCGCACATTCTGTAGAAAGAAGCGGGGGTAAAGTAGTGACTACTGTAGATGCTTCAATGATTGTGGATGAACTCGTAAATTCAACAGGCGGTGAGGTAGTGCGGACACGCGTTGGTGATGTCGCTGTCGCTCAAGCTGTGAAATCCAATCGAGCGGTTTTCGGCGGAGAGCCGAGCGGTGCTTGGATATTTCCAGAAGTTCATATTTGTCCAGACGGTCCGCTGGCTGGCGCAAAAATCCTCGAGATGATCGACGAGGCTGCGAAACCTCTGTCAAAGCTTGCAGATGATGTGCCAGAGTATCCAGTCGTGCGGGATAAAATCAGATGTCCAAACGCAAAGAAAGTGGCTGTCATGAGGAGGGTCGCCACGCGCGCGAAGAAGGCCTTCGAGGGCGTGGGGAAAGTGCTGACGATCGACGGAGTCAGGCTGACATTGGACGATGGTGCGTGGGTTTTGATCCGCCCATCTGGGACAGAGTCGTACATAAGGATCACAGCTGAGGCGAGATATGCCGAACGGGCAAATGCTTTAGTTAAAGATGCGAAGGAATTGATTGGTAGGTGATAGCTTGCGGGCAGTAGTTCTGGCTGCGGGTGAGGGCGTACGGATGAGGCCACTCACCCACTCGATGTCGAAGATGCTTCTACCTATAGCTAGCAGGTCTTTGCTCGAACACGTTTTGCTTGCGTTGAAGGAGGCCGGTGTTATCTCAGCAATTCTAGTCGTTGGATACCGTAGGGAAGAAATTGTAGATTACTTTGGCGATGGCATGGAACTTGGCATGCAACTCTCCTATGTTTGGCAACAAAAACAAATGGGCACGGCGCACGCGCTTTCGTGTGTGAACCTAAAGGAAAGTTTCGTGATGGTGAATGGGGACGTGATGTTCGATTCACCCTCGCTTGCAGCGATGATCGAGAAACATAAGAGTACCGGCGCTGCGGTGACGTTGAGTGCGTATCGTGTCGATGATATAGCTCCTTATGGTGAGTTGGTCGTGGAGGGCAAAAAAGTCCTAAAAATATTAGAAAAACCAAAGAAAAAAGAAAGCGGCTTGGCGAACGCCGGAGTCTACGTCTTCTCACCTGCGATATCTGAGGCGGTTGCAAGAACCAAACCTTCTCCGCGCGGCGAGCTTGAGGTTACGGCCTCCATTCAAAAGTTGATTGACCAAGGTAGATTTGTGCAGTTTCATGAGTTGAAGTGGTGGCAGCACGTTAGCATGCCTTGGGATCTTCTCGACGCGAATGAACATTTTCTCAAGACGCAGGCCGCCAACATGAGGGGGGTTATCGAGGATGGAGCGCACGTTGCGAGTAATGTTTCAGTTGGCGATGGCACGAGGATTATGTCTGGCGCGTACATCGAGGGTCCAAGCAGGATAGGCAAAAACTGCGAAGTCGGGCCGAACTGCTTCATAAGGCCTTTCACGAGCGTCGGCGATAGTGTGAGGATAGGAAATGGTGTGGAGGTTAAAAACAGCATCATCATGGACGAAACGCACATTGGGCATCTCTCATACATCGGCGATAGCATCGTCGGCGGAAGGTGCAATTTTGGGGCAGGGACCAAAGTTGGGAACCTGCGCCTGGATGAAAAAAATGTGAAAGTTATGGTGCGCGGAAAGCCCGTCGATACCGGCAAGCGAAAGTTCGGCGCGATAATTGCAGACGATGTCAAGACAGGTTTGAACAGCGTGATAAATCCAGGCATCTCACTCGGGCCGAATTCTATTCTTGGACCAGGGGTGGTTCTCTACAAAGATTTGCCCCCGAACAAATGCATATTGATAGAGCAACAGCTCAAGGAGACGTCGTGTCGATGAGCGAAGAGCAGGACGAAGATTCCCGCAAACGTTTTCCAAAAATTTCGTATGAGATCGGGCAACGGACGAGCGTCGTGCGGATAAGCGCTGTGCGGTCCGATCATAAAGAAGCTGAAAAGGCGGTTCATTGTGTCCAAGGTTACGAGCCCACTACGATAGATTACCTGAGGCGCTGCGAGAATGATGGACAGGCGCTTGAGATCATCAATTTCCTCGAGGAGAAAGGGGAAATCGATGCGAGCTACGCGAGGAAGCTCCGAGAACAGCTGACCCGTCACGGGCTACGCAGCTTCGGCAAGAAAAAGGATTTGGGATACTATATTCGGGGTTAGCCATGCTTGAACTTGGCCTGGTTGGCAAGCCGAATACCGGCAAGACGACTTTTTTCAACGCTGCGACTTTGGCAAATGCGCCGGTGGCAAACTATCCGTTCACGACGATAGACGCTAACGTCGGCGTGACATACGTCAGAAGCCCATGCCCATGTCGAGAGTTCAACGTGAAATGCAACCCACAGAACTCCGCCTGCGTAGATGGGGTCAGGTACGTGCCCGCGCGCATGATCGATGTCGCGGGCCTTGTCGAGGGCGCCCACATGGGGCGAGGGCTAGGGAACGTATTTCTGGACAACCTTCGTATGGCGGCGGCGCTGATACATGTCGTCGACGCTGCGGGGGCTACGGATCAGGGAGGCAAGCCATGTGACCCTGGCACTCACGACCCTCTGAAGGATATCGATTTTCTCGAGGTCGAGATAGCGATGTGGATGCGCGGAATTATAACACGGGGATGGAAGGAGTTCGCACGCAAAACGAAGTCTGGTGACGTCAACGTGATGAAAGATGTGGCGGAGCGTCTGAGTGGGCTCGGCGTGAACGAAAAACATGTGGAGCAGGCGCTTGATGCTTCTGGAATAGGTCGCGCTGCTCCAAACGTGTGGTCAGACGACGACTTGCTTCGATTCTCGCACGAGTTGAGGCGGGTCAGCAAGCTGATAATGATAGCGGCGAACAAGGCGGACGTACAAGCGGCTGTGGCGAACATCGAACGGTTGAAGCAACGCGGTTACATAGTCGTACCAACGTGCTCAGAGGCCGAGCTTGTGTTGCGGCGGGCGGCGGAGAAGGGCATCATTCGCTACAAGCCAGGAGATTCGGATTTTGAAATCGTCGATGAGGCGAAGCTGGATGAGCGGCAGAAGCGGGGGCTTGAGCTCATCCGAAAAATACTCAAGCAGTGGGGATCGACGGGCGTGCAGCAGGTGATAGACAAGGCGATTTACGAGTTGCTCAAGCTGATAGTGGTCTACCCTGTCGAGGATGAAAATAAACTCACGGACAAGAAGGGCAACGTGCTGCCGGATGCGTTCCTCGTGCCACAAGGGACGACCACCCGTGGGCTTGCGTATCTCATCCACACGGAGCTCGGTGACTCTTTTCTCTACGCGATTGACGCGCGGACCAAGATGCGAAAGGGAGAAGATTATGTGCTTAAAGATAGAGATGTCATACGAATAGTGGCGACCAAGGGGAGGTAAAGAATGAAAGCGTTGATCGCAGATAAAATTCATGAGGATGGCGTCAAGCTACTTCGTGAATTTGCAGAAGTAGACGTTTCTACAGGTCTGAAGCCGGCCGAGTTGATCACAAAACTTGGAAGTTACGATATCCTCGTAGTTAGAAGTGCAACTAAAGTTACAAAAGAAATTATCGATGCCGGTAAGAATCTGAAAATTATCGCGCGCGCGGGTGTTGGGCTCGATAACATCGATGTTGAGGCGGCAAAAGCCCGCGCCATCAAAGTCCTCAACGCTTCTGAGGCTCCAACCATCGCTGTGGCTGAGCTAGTATTTGCTTCGATGCTATCTTGGGCTAGGCGCTTACCCCAGGCAGACGCCGGTATGAAAGCTGGACGATGGGAGAAGGCGCAACTCATGGGCAGCGAGCTGCGAGGGAAGACCCTCGGCATCGTCGGCACTGGACGAATAGGCACAGCCGTCGGGTATAGAGCAAAAGCATTTTTGATAGATATCTTGGCGTGCGATCCCACACCAAATGCGGAGCTCGTGCAGCGGACCGGAGCGAGGTATGTCGCTATGGACGACCTACTGCGTCAATCGGATTTCGTGACTCTACACGTTGCATTGACAGAACAAACAAGGCACATGATAGGAAGGCGCGAGCTGGGTTTGATGAAGCCAACTGCAGTGCTGATAAACACGTCGCGCGGTGGGGTTATCGATGAGGATGCGCTGGTAGAAGCTCTACGACAAGGCAAGATAGCCGGTGCGTGTTTGGATGTATACGAAAATGAGCCGCCCGTTGGCAGCCCGCTATTGAAGCTGCAAAACGTGGTGCTTACCCCACACATTGGAACTTCCACCGTCGAAGCGCAACGGGATGCGGCGATCGTCGTCGCACAGAAGATAAAAGAGGCGCTTGGTCAATAAGTTATAGCGAGATTTTAAAGTAGAAAGAGTGGTCAAATGTACAAACACATCAGGGATGATTGGGGCTCTCCGGAGCAAAGCAAGCTGATGAAGCAGCGTATGCGCGAGTGGCGCCAAGGCCCAGCTGTGGTACGTGTAGATAAACCGACTAGGCTCGACCGCGCTCATGCGCTCGGCTACAAGGCGAAGCAGGGCGTTGTCGTGGCTAGGGCAAAAGTTCGGAAGGGTGGAAGGCGCAAGGTAAGACCTTCGCGTGGGCGCCGACCAAAACGGATGGGTGTCAGAAAAATTGTTCCTAAGAAGAATATCCAATTCATAGCTGAAGAGAGAGTGGCTCGAAAGTATCCGAATCTCGAAGTACTTAACTCATATCCACTCGGCTCCGACGGCCAGCACGAATATTTTGAAGTGATAATGTTGGACCCGAGTCATCCCGCTATACAGAGCGACCCGGACTTCATGTGGGTCACGAGCGTCGCACATCGCGGCAGAGTGTTCAGGGGCCTGACTCGCGCGGGCAGGAAGAGCAGGGGCCTGCTGCGCAAGGGCAAGGGCGCAGAAAAAGTGAGGCCGAGCGTCCGTTCTCGACGTCGTGGGCCGAAGTGAAATTGTATGGAATTGCCGTTCAAGAGCGCAAGGGTAAGCACGCTTGCGCATGCAACTGAGGACGAGCAAAAAGTCATCGCGGCCCTTCAAATTTTGTTGCTGAATAGTGTTGAAATCAAAAGGACTAAACTTAAAGGTCATCATGGAAATCCTATCGTTTCTTTTGAAGCATCGATCGGACAGAAAAAAATCCTGCGCGAGCTTTGGCAACAAATGGTCGGGAAGTTGCGCGGGGGTGGGCTTGAAAAGATTGGGGAGATAGCAGGCGATAGAATAGACGAGTCTTGTCATCTCTACCTCAGGTTCGATAAACAACAGGCGTATGCGGGTGAGTTGGCATTGACAGATAGCGGTGACGCTATCCACCTCACTTTAAAGGTCTCTGCTTATCCAGCTAGAAAAGAAGTTGCGGCCAAGTCGGTCAAAGAGTTCGTCGCTGCACCTGAGTTTGTGATGTAAATGAGGCCAAAGTATAGGTACATCGCGTTTGGTGTATCAGGCGCCAAGTTAAGCAAGGGCGAGGCAACATCAGCTATTATGAATTCATTGCGCAGATTGCAAGATTTTGATATGAGTGTTGTGCGGATGATTTTTTTTTGGACCGACTCCGGACGTGTCCTCTTGAGATGCGAACATAAACAGGTGGCGCAGGTCAAAGCGGCCATCCTCAAGTTGAAGCAGGTCGGCGACAGAAATGTGGCATTCAGCATTTTGGGAGTATCCGGTACGATAAGGGCGGCCAAGAGAAAGTTTCTGCCCGCTTTATAAGCAAAGCATTATATACACTATTGATTATGAAATAATGATTAATCACAATCATCAATTAAAGAGGTGTAATGAATGGCTTTTGCGCCAGCTGGAGCAGGCTATGATAGGGCTATCACCGTATTCAGCCCCGACGGTAAGCTATTCCAGGTTCAGTACGCCCAGGAGGCGGTCAAGCGGGGTTTGACGGCCCTTGGCATCAAGGTCAATGAAGGCGTGGTTCTGGCAGCCGAGAGAAGAGTGAGGAGCAACATAGTCGAGGAAGCATCCGTAGAGAAAATCTTTCAGGTGGACGAACACATTGGTGCAGCGGCTTCTGGTTTGATAGCAGACGCACGAGTGCTGATCGATCAGGCGCGCATAGAGGCGCAGGTCAATCGCTTGCGGTACGATGAGCCGATAAATGTTGAGATGCTGGCCAAGCGCATAGGCGACATAAAACAAATGTACACGCAGCACGGCGGAGTTCGGCCGTTCGGTGCTAGGCTTTTGATTGCGGGAATTGATGCGAATGGCCCGCACTTGTTCGAGACGGACCCGAGCGGCGTCGTGGCAGCGTACAAAGCGCAGGCGATTGGTGGAGGGGCGCCAACGGCCGTAGAGATTTTTGAAAAGAGGTATGACGAGAAGATGAGCATCGACAATGTTATCGTGCTCGCCATAGACGCCCTGCGCGCTGTGTCCGAGGGAGAATTCGATGCGACCAAGGTTGAGGTAGCAGTTATCAAGGCTGAAACCAAGCGCTTCGAAAAATTGTCCGTCGAGGAAATTTCGAAGTATGTAAAACAGCTAGGTCCTAAACCAGCAGCCAGAGCCGCCCGGGAGTAACGGCTGAAATGGTAAAATTAGAAGATGCGGTCGTCGCTAGGTTATCCAGCTATAGCACGACTTTTGAAATTTTGGTGGATCCAGAGTTAGCGATGGCTGTGAAATCTGGACAGAGCGATGACATCCGCGGCGTTCTTGCGTTAGACAAAGTTTTCAAAGATGCGAAGAAAGGAGACAAGGCTGCGGACGAGATGGTGCAAAAGGTCTTCGGCACTACAGACGTGCTGAAAGTTGCAGAGGAGATCCTTCGCAGGGGGGAGATCCAAGTAACCACCGAACAGCGCCGCCAGATGAGGGAGCAGAGGTTGAGACAGGTAATCGCGCTCATCTCGAAACGGGCAATAAATCCTCAGACGGGGACGCCGCATCCGCCAACGAGAATCGAGAGCGCGATGGAGACGGCGCGAGTGCATGTAGATGAATTCAAGAGTGCGGAAGAGCAGCTTCCTAGCATCATAAAAGCTCTTCAGCCACTCGTACCTCTAAAATTTGAGATTAGGCGAATAGCCGTCAAAATCCCTGCTGCTCATACGGGCAAGGCTCAAAGGGTCGTGAAAAGTTTTGCGACAGTCAAGCAGGAACAGTGGCTCAACGATGGCTCTTGGGCTGCGGTGGTTGAGGTGCCCGCTGGCATCCAGGCGGAGTTTTTCGACAAGCTGAACGAGCTCACCAGCGGAGAGGCTCAGAC
>JBGPSS010000010.1:0-12834 GCA_041490225.1 Hadesarchaea archaeon | reverse complement strand
TGCCCTTCTTTGGGCTGCGGGGGCTCGCCTCCGTATTGCTCTGGCTCGTGGCAATCGGAGCGGTGGTGGCCGCGGCATCGTGTTTTCTGCTGGCCCCGTGCCTCGTGAAAGCGAAAAAATTTGACAATCCGCCAAAAGAAGTTTCACGCGCCCTGGAAGAGATGTCGAAAGCCGCAGGGCGAAAGAATGCACCGAAACTTATGCTCGTGGATGCCCCGGAGGTCAACGCCGTAGCATACTACAGCGTCTTCGGTTCAAGGATCGCGGTGACCGAGGGGCTCGTCCAAAGCTATCGCTCGGGCGCTCTCGGCGAGTCGGACGTGAAGGCCGTTTTTGCCCACGAGATCTCTCACCTGAGCGGCCGGCACCCGCTGAAGACCACATTCGCCGCGTCGTGGGTCACCATTGCGGACTACGTGTCGAGCGGGCTCATAGTCGCCGGGTCGGCATTTGCGGCCCTCGCGGCAGCGACGAGGAAAAGCTCGTACGCGATAGCGGCGTTCGCCTCCATCCTTTTCGGCGTTATTCTCAAGGTGCTTGCCAAGATAGCTTCCATCGTGGCTTTCCACTACCAGAGGACCATCGAGTACGAGGCCGACGCCGGTGGCGCCGAGGTGGTCGGGAGGAAAGGCATGGCATCAATGCTCCAAAAGATCGGGAAACTCAATCAGACTATACGAAGCCCCAAAAAGCTTTTCGCCCCGGAGAGGTGGACGACGCCGCCCACGAACAGGAACTGGCTCGACAGGCTGTTCGACACCCACCCCGCAACCGAAGCACGCGTCAGAAAATTGTTGACAGAATCTGTGCCGCACGAAAAACCGAAACCGGGCCAAGCGTTGCCACGGATGGCCGAATCAGTCTGTTCCGGGTGTGGAGCGAAGTTGCCCGAAGGTTCGGGTTTCTGCCCGTTCTGCGGCGCGAAACTGCGGAGGGGAGAAGGTTGAAGACGTGCCCGAAGTGCGGCAAGAGATTTCCCGACGAGTACGGGTTCTGCTTTGAGTGTGGTTCTAGGCTTGAGAAAGAGAGAACCCCCGCGGGCAAGACAGGCCCGAGCCCGAGGAGAGTCACGAAGAGGAGGGCCGAAGAAGTCCGCACGCCAGCAATCAAAAACGCTCTCCAAGACCTCGAAGACGCTAAGAAAGTTCTTAAAGCAGGAGTATACAAAGACGCGGTCGTGGCTGTGGACAGGGCCGTGGAGACGGTTTTTAGAGGGTGGCTCAAGCAAAGCGGGACGCCTAGGGATAAACAGCCCGAGAAGTGGGCCGATCTAATCAAAGCGCTCGAGAAGAGAGGATATCAAATACCACACAAGGATGACATCTGGAGGGTAAGAAAACTCAGGAACAGGATTGCGCACGAAGGTTACTCCGCGGGGCAGCGGGATGCGGAGACCGCAATCGGCGTTGTTGAGAAGTTCATCGACGGAGCGCGCGAAATCGAAGCGAAGAAAGCCGAAGAGGGCAGGCGCTGGGATTTGCGGGTGCCCGAGGCGGGACGCGCCGAGAGAGGGGAGAAAAAGATGGGGGTTCGGGTTCCATCCCCCGCACCGCATGCAGGGCGTCCGAAGGGAAGGGAGGTGCCGGACGCCGGGCGCGGACCCGCCGGGCACAGGGCCGGCCTCAGGATGGCATGGGAGGGCGTGCTCGCGGCCGCTGGCCTGATCTTGTTGATATCCAGTTTTATCGTATCGTACGGACTGATAGGGAAGGCCCCGGAGCCGTCGAACGTGACCGGGGTGGCGATCCTTATAGCGATAGGCGCGATCCCAACATTATTTTGTCGGCGGGGATGCAGCGACGTGGTCAGGATTGGCGGGGGCAGCGCGTTCGCGGCCGCTGGCCTCGGTCTGCTGCTTTTCAGTTTTCTGGCGACGCACGGCCTGATGTGGGAGACGCTGCAGCTGTCGAACGCGGTCTGGCTGGGGGTCATGATAGCAGTAGGTGCGCTCCTGGCGGCGGCGGGAATCCCGATGATACACGGGCTCGGGGACAATGCCAGGAAGGCATGGGGCAGCGCGTTCGCGGCCGCTGGCCTCGGCGCGCTGGTCATCTGCGTCATAGTCGCATACGACTTGATGGGGAGGGCCCTGCAGTGGGCGAATCTAGTCTGGCTGGGGATCATGATGGCTGTCGGCGCGTTCGCGGCGTGGGAGGGGTTCCCGCTCGTGCTCGAGCCCAAGGACAGGATCAGGATGGCTTGGGAGGGCGCGTTCATGGCCGCCGGCATCGGTACGCTGGTTTCCTGCGTCGTTCCTGCGCGCGGCCTGCTGAACAAAACGTTGGAAACGGCGGACGCGGTGGCCTGGCTGTCGGTCTTGATGGTGATCGGTACGTTTTTGCTGGCGAAGGGAATCGGGCGGGTGCGCGAAAGGTGAGATGAAGAAGTGGCGAGGTGAAGATCGTGAAACCAACTTCCGCGGGCATTTTCAAATCAAAACACGTCTCTCGCGCGGCGGGCGTCCTCTTCTTGGCCGGCTTGATCTATGTGACCTACACCGGTTTTGGCGTGGGCTATGAGGGATCCGATAAATCTCTGTGGCGTTGGACTTTTGTCGAGGTGACCGTGTTGGGTATGGTGAGCGGGCTGACGCTGTTGACCTCGAAAAAGAGACAGGCGGAGATTGAGCAGTCCGGACTCCGGCGGTTTGCCAGCGGTGTGGTATTGATGTTGGTGGGCATCGTGCTGCTTCTGAACGGTAGATCCTGGTTGTCTGTCCAAGAGATCCTGGCGCCGTATTCTGCGGGGAACATCGTGATAGCGATCGGTGCCTTTGCGCTCGGCTACGTGCTCGCCCGAGACGGATATGACAGCTACGACGACGCGAAGCAGGTTGAACGGGATATGTACCTGCGCGGGAAGTAATGCCGATGTTCGACGTTCTCGGTTTCAACCTCGACCGCGAGGCGCTGCCGGCTCGCCGATCCTCGCTTGAACACTCATAAAAAAAGGGGAGAAGTCTATTAAGTTCATTGGAGAGTCTTGAGGAAGATAAGCCCTGTCAAACCGGGGGCATTTTAGGTGATTGGGTGCCAGTCGATTATACCGAAAGAAGCATGCTGAAATACACACAAAAAGTGCTCGAGCTATTCAAAAATCCAAAAAATATTGGCGAAATGGAGAACCCCACCATTTCCGTAGTCGAAGGCGATCCACCGAAAACGGATTAAGTAGCTCGATCAAAATTAAATCCGAATTCTATGTACGAGAACATTTTTCAAAAAATCAACGAACTGATGGCTAAAGGCGAAACTTTTGCAGTTGCCACCATAGTGCGGACTGAAGGATCTACTCCTAGAAAGCCTGGGGCGAAAATGATTATCCTTAGCGACGGCAGCACCTTCGGTACCATCGGAGGCGACTGCGTGGAGTCCGGGGCGGTGGCAGAGGCTCTTGAAGCGATAAAAGAGGGGAGATCTCAGACCGTTAGCATGGCCCTGGAGGAGGAAGAGTCCGGCGGTGTTGGCATGAGGTGCGGGGGAAGCGTCGAGGTTTATATTGAGATCATCAATCCTGCTCCGAAGCTGTTGATCATTGGGGGGGGCCAAATTGGCGCTAGAGTTGCCAAGTTGGGTCTGGAAGTGGGATTTTCAGTCACCGTAATTGATCCTTTAGTTAAGGAGGAAAATTTTCCAAAACCTGTTGAAATCATTCCAGAATTTGTTGAGAAAAGCATATCAAAAATCGAAATCACACCGCAAACTTGCGTGGTGATTGCCACGGGCCACAAGTACGATGAAGCGGCGCTGGAGGCGGTAATCGATTCCAAAGCGGCCTACATCGGGATGGTTGGGAGCAGGAGGAAAGCGGCGGCTATCTTTCGAAATCTGCGGGACGAGGGTGTACCCGAAGAGAAGCTCAAACGGGTGCATAGCCCGGTAGGACTTGACATTGGGGCAGAAACACCAGAGGAGATAGCGGTCAGCATAATCGCAGAAATAATAAAAGAGCGCAGGAAACCTCTGGCCACCGGCAGAAGTCTCAAGATTTTTCCTAACTCGAGCCAGCAGTAGCGAACAGCATCATAGATGGCCAGGAACTTGCACGAGCAAAGATTCGCAATCCAGCGCAATTGAAACAGCCAGAGTTCTGTGAGAGACATGAAAAAATGCTCGAAGAAATGAGGAAAAGATTCAGCTCTGGGCCATCGACGTGAGATAACCTTCAAAATCCTCTTCGAATGTTTTGACTTCCAAAATTTTTTCAAAGTTTTCTTCGATGATGGCGTCGAGTTCAAGTTCGTCGAAGAGATCGTCGAGCACTTCTTGTTTCGTGCCCGTCGTTGGATATTTTGGCGTGGCGTAGCAGCAACCGGCATGGTGCGCGTGCCAGATGCCGAGCTTTTTAGAAATTGCCTCGATTTCGCTCTTGTCCAAACCAAGGAGGGGTCTGAGGATTGGAAACCTTATCCCGGCAGAAGTCGCGCGAAGATTTCGAAGAGTTTGAGTGGCTTTTTGGCCGAGCGATTCCCCAGTCGCTATCGCGCTCGCACCTTCTTTTTCGCATATTTTTTCTGCGACTTTGAACATACTTCTTCTGCAGAGCACGCACATGTATTTTCTTTGAGTGTCGCTTTTCGTTATCGAGTCTAGAATCGGCCCCCACGGGTAGACGATGACTTTTTCAAATTTGGTTGCTCCCTTGATGTCTTTCAATATCTTCATCGCAAGGTGAAATGAGTCCTCGCACGTGAAGGGATAAAGGCAAAAGTGCAGCGGGATGATGTCAAACTTTTTGGCGACCAAGGCGGATGCGACTGGCGAGTCTATGCCGCCGGAAACTAGGCATACTATTTTGTCTTGAGAATCTTTTTCATTCATGAACTAGCCTCCAACGTTATTCTGAGAGATAAACTCAAAGGGCTTTCCACACCTTTGCTAGCGATTCCCCATAAACGTGTATTCGGAACTCAAGGAAGTAGCCGAACGGCGTTATAGCCACTTCATAGCCCTTACCTTTTAGGCCGTCTTGGATCGTTTCAAGCATTTTTTGCGCAAAT
Organism: Hadesarchaea archaeon; assembly: GCA_041490225.1. GTDB lineage: Archaea > Hadarchaeota > Hadarchaeia > Hadarchaeales > Hadarchaeaceae > DYFS01. The sequence continues at coordinate 7,835 of JBGPSS010000010.1, read as the reverse complement.
TCTACACTTGATTTACTATTCGAGAGGTGGGCAAAGGAATGCAGCACGATTTTGTTTCTGCTCGTTTTTCTAGCTAGCCAAGCGATGTTGTCAACTGCCTTTTTCGTTATCTCGCCAGCTTTTTCCTCGTCTTCTTTTTCTATATGTATGAAGATGACTAAGGAATCTTTCACAATCTCTTCTTTGCTAATACGCTCTGTGTACTCTATGGTTTCGCTGTAGGTCCGATACCAGAACTCTCCCGTGTTAAACATCAAAAGCTTCAACTTTCTCGCCTCTCGCGTTTTCTCATGACTAAACCATAATGATAAGGTTTAAAGTCGTGGCCATTTACAGAGTTAGATTCGAATCCTGATTTAATACCCCATTCTATGCATTGTTCCAAGGTCGGCCGGATTTTCACCGGTGGTCCGCGAGGCGTTGTGGAGTTTCGATTCCAGTTAATGATAGCTGCACGTCCATTTATCCGAAGAATTCTGAATGCTTCGTCTAACAGTTTTCTGGGATACTGGGTGTGGAGCACATTAAATAGTAAAACATAATCAACGCTCTCGTCCTTTAACCCTGAACCTTCGCCTAGTAAGTCACGTATCATAGTTTTCACGTTATTTACGGTATTGTTTCGAATTTTGTCTTTGACAACCGCCATCATTTTAGGATCGATATCAATGGCGTAAACTTTACCCGAGACAAGTTTTGCAGCAGGTATTGTAAAAGTTCCGTAGCCGCATCCAAAATCAGCCACATCTTTGGTTTTCTTGTTTAACCCCATGGCTTTGAGGGTCTTAATTGGATCGAAAAACTTGGACCAATCGGGTTCTTCAGGCATTCCACTTTCACGTATGTACATAGATGTATCAACTATCCCCAGACTCATTTGAAATAAGGAATAGTCCGCTCAGCGCGAAAAAGTTGGGAAAAACTCTTATCACTTTGCCGTTGGTGAAGTACGCCGATTTTTCTATCCTTGTGTTTTTTTCATGACAATATTCTATAAAGTCCGAAATGCTTAGGAAATGCAAGTTCGGCGTATCGTACCATTTATATGGCAGGGATGGTGTGACCGGGGTTTTCCCTCTGAAGAATAGTTGCAGACGCGCCTTGTAGTGGGTGAAATTCGGGAAGCTCACGATTACCTTTTTCCCGACTCGCAGTGCATCAGTGAGCACTACCTCTAGATGCTTGACTTGTTGTAAGCTCTGGCTCAATATGACGTAATCAAAAGATTTGTCTGCGTATTCCAGCAAGCCGTTATCTATGTTTTCGTGAAGAACGCTCAACCCCTTGGCGACGCATTTATGAATTGCCTGCTCATCTATGTCAATGCCTTTGGCCTTGACGCCCCTTTCTTTGACAAGGAGTGCCAGCAACTCGCCGTCACCGCAGCCTAGGTCCAAGACGGATGAACCGGTTTCTATCCAGTCGAGGATGGTTTTGTATTCTAATCGCTTTGTATTTTGATCCGTGTTCCCACCACCCCGTGGCTACCGCTTGCTCCGTTTTCGCGGGTGACGGTCTCTAAGAAATGTTTAATCAGGTGCGCCTCTTCTTCAGCTTCCAGCAGAAACGCGTCGTGCCCGTAAGTGGAATTGATTTCACAGTATGTGGTGTCGACCCCAGCCAATTTGAAGGCTCGGACGAGTTGCAGCGATTGCGAAGAGGGATAAAGCCAATCGGATTTGAACGACAAGACGAGCACCTTGGCCTCTAACCCCTTGAAAACTTCTTGGAGATTATTGCCGCTTGAAACATCGAAAGAATCTATCGCCTTGGTAAGGTATAGATAAGAATTTGCATCGAATCTTTTGACAAAATTATTGCCTCTGTAGTGGAGATACTCTTCCACCTCGAAGCCCGTGCTGAGTTTGTGTGGTCGGCCGTTGTTCCCAATTCGCCTGCCGAATTTCTTGGACATGGATATATCGCTCATGTAAGTTATGTGGCCGATCATCCTAGCTACCGATAGCCCCTTTGCCGGTGGCTGCCTGTCGTAGTATTGGCCATTGTCCCAATTAGGGTCGGCCATGATCGCCTGTCTCCCGACCTCGTTGAACGCAATCTGCTGAGGTGAGTGCTTTGCTGCGGTGGCAATTAGGATGGCGCTGTTGAGTCTGTTCGGATAAGAGGTCAGCCACTGCAACGCCTGCATGCCCCCAATCGAACCGCCGGCGACCGAGAGAAGCTTTTCGATTCCCAGATGGTCCAGCAGGTACCTTTGCACATTGACCATGTCCAAAACGCCAATGACCGGAAACTCTAGAGCGTACTCTTTTTTAGTCTCGGGATTTATAGATGACGGGCCCGTCGTTCCGTTGCAGCTGCCAAGAATGTTTGAACAAATAACGAAGTACTTGTCCGTGTCGAAGCCTTTTCCCGGACCAATCATGTTGTCCCACCAACCAGGTTTTTTATCTCCTGCGTGGAATCCAGCCGCGTGTGCGTCGCCTGAAAGGGCGTGGAGGATGAGGATCGCGTTCGATCTTTGCTCGTTGAGCCTACCGTATGTTTCGTACGCCACCGTTATTGGCCCTAATTTGTCCCCGTTCTCTAGTTCCAATTTGTGCGGCGGTTGTGCAAATGTAAAATATTTTGTATTGACGATTTCCATGGTTTCACTTCCAAAGATTGCCAGGCTCGTGATTACTTGGTTGCTTTTCTCAGAGCTTGGTCGATATCCTCCTTTATGTCGTTAACATCTTCCAAACCAACTGAGATTCTGATAAAGTCCTCTGTGACGCCCGTCTCCTTCTGCTCCTCTTTGGTCAGCTGGCTGTGCGTTGTCGAAGCTGGATGGATAACCAGGCTTTTTGCATCGCCGATGTTTGCCAGATGGGAGAGAAGCTTGACCGACTCTATGAACTTCTTTCCCGCCTTAAGCCCACCCTTTATTCCGAAACCCAATATCGCCCCATAATTGCCCTTTAGGTACTTGACTGCCAGCTTGTGGGAAGGATGATCTGGTAACCCAGGATAGTTGACCCATGAGACCAACGGATGCTTTTTGAGGAACTTGGCAACGCTCAGGGCATTCTCCGAGTGCTTCTTCACTCTAAGAGGCAAGGTCTCCAGCCCCTGAAGGAATAAGAAGGAGTTGAAGGGGCTCAAAGCTGTCCCCAGGTCGCGCTGTAGCTGGACCCTCACCTTTATGATGAAGGCAACGTTCCCAAGGCCAGGAAAATTGCCAAACACGTCCCAATACTTCAGGCCATGATAGCTTGGGTCGGGCTCTGTAAACTCAGGGAATTTGCCCCTGCTCCAATCGAATTTCCCGGAATCGACGATGACTCCGCCAATAGAGGTGCCGTGACCTCCGATGAATTTGGTCGCGGAGGTCGCTAGGATATCTGCGCCGTAATCTATCGGCCGGACTATGCCAACCCCAACTGTGTTGTCTACCACGAATGGGATCTCGGCGTCGTGAGCAATTCTAGCGATTTTCTCAAAGTCGGGCACGTCTAACTTGGGGTTACCGATGGTTTCCGCGTAAACTGCTCTCGTTCTCTCCGTAATTGCTTTCTTGAACTCTTCAGGTTTCGTCGAGTCGACAAAGGTCACTTTTCTACCCAATTTAGGGAACGTGTAGTGGAACAGTTGGTATGTCCCACCGTAAAGGTTGTTGGCCGAGATGATTTCATCTCCAACTTGTGTTATGGCCAACAGGGCCAAGGCCTCAGCGGATTGTCCCGAGGATACTCCGAGTGCACCGGTGCCCCCCTCCAAGGCGGCAATCCTTTTTTCAAAGACATCATTGGTGGGGTTCATTATCCTAGTGTAAATGTTCCCGAATTCTTTTAGAGCGAAAAGGTTCGCCGCGTGGTCCGTGTTTTTGAAAACGTAAGAAGTGGTTTGATATATAGGCACCGCCCTGGCTCCAGTTGCCGGATCGGGAGCTTCCTGTCCCGCATGTAATGCCAGTGTATCTAATCTTCTTTTTGTCATTTCGAGTCCCTCATTTATAACAGTGTTATATTGAAGATGTATATATACCTTGGGACTAAAGCAATATTTTGTTATTCCTAATAGGAATAATAGGCTAAGTGGAACTTTTTTTAACCCACAGTTATTCCGTGTTTTCTCGCTATCTCTTGGAACGCATTGGCAAGGTATTTGATTTGATCCCATGTCAATCCATACGTGTTTAGCTTCCATGTTTTTGTTGCCCCAAAGAACTCGCCGATGATTTTTTTCTCTTTTAGCTCATCACTGAAGAAAAATCCTCGCCTCTTATGACTTTGCGCTATCACGTCAAAACTTTCTGTGGTATCCACTTTCGTCAAAGTGTGTTTTCTAGGCAGCTCGCTGAGTACTTTACTACCCTTAATCTTCAAGAATTCATCCACGAAGTAGTTGATTTTTTTGACTTCGTCTCCCCATCTCTTGACCCTCTCTTTCACATCAGGAAAACTCGCCATCATAGCGATCAGGTTCCCACCCATTAGCGTGCACCCTAACATTTCCACTTCCTTGATGCCAAATTTTCTTTTTGTCACATCGCCGACCATCTGAGTAGTCCTGAACACTTTATCTGCCCATTCTTTGGTGCTAGCGACTATGCCTGAAGGCGCGGGAGAAGCAAAGCTCTTGTGGCCAGAGCCCACCAAGAAATCAGCCCCTATTTCCTTCCCGTTGATCGGCATCACGCCCAAAGAATAGGCGCAGTTGCACAGAAACGGGATGTTATATTCTTTGGCGACTTTTGCAATCCCATGGACATCGTGCTCATTCCCAAACGCGTAGTCGAAGTGATCAATCATTATCAGTACTGGTAGTTTGCCAGTTTCCTTTTTCACGTCTTCTATTTTTTGTGCGGTAGCATCAGCGGTGATAATATTGTTTTCGTTTAGTGGCACTTCTCTGACAACGCCACCTGCATCCTCCACGGCCAAAAATTCAGTGTAATGTGCCAAGGAGGAGACTATGACCGGATCCCCACTTTTTACTATAGATGAAGTCACAGCTTGAAAGCCCCTCCTAGCCCCAGGCACGACTCGGGCTTCATCCATTCCTACAAATTTGGCCAGCTCGGAGTGGAATTCTTGAATCGGTGGCCTGCAGATTTTATCAAGTCTGAATGGCTTCCTGCACCAATCACAAGTTGAATAACCGTCCCCATATGCAATCAGGGCCTTCATAGCATTCGGTGTGAGTCTGCCAGCCGCTTGGATAGGGTGAATGTTAATAAAAAGTTCTTCTCTAGCCCTAGTTTCAATACCTTCGATTATATCTATCACTTTGCCAATTCCTCCTCGATAGTTAACAAGTTTTTTCTGACGCTTTCGATGATTTTTCTAACTTTCTCTTTTTGTTCATCGTTGAGTTTGTAAGTCGGCTTTGTTTCTCTAAATATTTGCCTCAGATCGGTTAGCGCGAAAAGCGCTTCGAATGTTTCTTCGACAGATTTCTGGCTCATGTTATTCCCCATTTTAATTTTTATGTGGAGCCAAGGGCAGGATTCGCACCTGCATAAATGGGTCTGCAGCCCACCGCCTAGCTGTTCGGCCACCTTGGCCCGTTCATACTTATAACGGCGTTATATATTTAAGGGTTTCGTCTGTGCTTGGTACGCGGTGGACACAAATTACAAATCGAAGGAAGAGTCAGCAGTTCTCTATGAAGCTTGCATATCACTTCGTGTTTTCTCAGAGCTATGCATACTCTACAAAATTCTAACATCGCCTGTGCTGAAGTTATCTCTTTATTTGCAATTCCTTTAGCCAATTTCTTTGCAGATGATTTGATCATAGGTACCGATTCCAAAAGTTTTATTCGCTTATCTCCGCGCTTCGAGTACACATATTGGCTTATCGCTGCTTGCGTGATTCCAAGTTCTTTCGCTGCCGCCACTTGTGAAAATTTGTAAGTTTCGATGAGTTCTTTGGCGATCAACGACCTGTACGTTGGCAGAACATATTTTACAACGAGTTCACACGGCGGTCGCATTCTTATCCCGGCCATTCTTATTTGTGTGGGGTATTCTATTTTTTGGTTTTACTACACCAAACTCCCCGAGATTTCTCTAACGGTGTCGACTAGTTTTTTGATTTCTTCTAAAGTATTGTAAATGTACACAGACGCCCTGACTGTACCTTTTGGTTGGCCCAGCAATTCTTTATGTAGCGGCATCGCGCAATGCTGCCCTGATCTGACCATGATATTCGCCGAATTGTCGAGAATCGCGGCGACGTCGTGGGGGTTTAGCCCCTTTACGTTGAATGGGACTATGCCAACCCGCTGTTCAACATCAGTCGGGCCGTAGACCTCTACCTTAGAGATCTCTACTAATCCTCGATACAAACTACGTACGAGTGATTTCTCGTGCTCTGCGATCGCATCAAACCCTATTTTAGTGAGATAATCGACGGCTGCACCTAGCCCAATTACTTCCGCGATTGGCGGCGTCCCCGCCTCGAAGCGTGCGGGAGATTTGGCAAGTTCATACCCATCCAACGTGACCTCTGCTATGCTTCCTCCACCGATACAGAGTGGCTCGAGGGCGCGGTGCTTGTCTTCCCTTGCGTAGAGCACTCCGACTCCTGTAGGGCCAAGCATCTTGTGACCCGAGAATGCCAGATAATCGCATCCAAGCGTTTTAACATTTATTGCTATGTGTGGTGCTGATTGCGCTGCGTCTACGAGCACTTCTGTATCGTGTTCACGCGCTAACTCTGATATTTCCTCGACTGGTAGGATGGTACCCAAGACATTTGAAATGTGCGTTAGAGCCACCAACTTGGTTTTATCATCGATCGCTTCTTCGAAATCGCGGAGGTTGAAAATTCCTTCCTCATTTGGTCTGACTATGTTCAACTCTACACCAAGTCTTCTCAATCTTTGCCAAACAATGAGATTGGAATGATGTTCGAGAAGGGTTGTGACTACTTTATCTCCCTTTTTCCACTTTAGTCCGCTGGCCACAAGATTTATGCTTTCGGTAGCGTTTTTTGTGAATATCACTTCCGCCTCAGACGCCGCGTTGATGAATTTACATATCCTCGCTCGTGCAGCGGAGAGTTCATCGCTGGCTTTTCTTGACAGTCTATGCACTCCACGTTCCACGTTTGCCTTATATTCATGGTAAAATGCGAGCATTTTGTCTATGACCGGATCAGGCGTCAGGCTACTAGCGGCATTGTCCAAATAAATGATTCCCGAGCTGAGAATCGGGAAGTCGCCCCTAATTTTTTGCACGTCCAGCATACGTTTACCAACCAAATTTATTGTATGATTTGGATTATTTCATCGTAGAGCTGCAGCGCGTCTTTCTCTTTGGAAACGCCCTTTATCAGCATGTTTCCAGTCTTCATTAAACTCACGGAAATATTTTCTGCGCAGTCGAAAGTTATTCCTATATGCCCTTTTATCTTTAATTTGAATTTCGCTCCGATGGCCTCTGCTGCCTTGTTTATGTCGAGTGAAATCACGCATTTTGGAGAGACCATGAATGAGTTTTTACCACATAGTTGCACCGCCCTTAGCTCCTCGGGCGCCGCTCGCACGGCCCCTCTTCCGCACGTTTGGCAGTCGGAGGCCCTTGCTACAGAAAAACTCTCAAAGTTCATTGAGTCGATATTACAGAATAAAAGCTTATTTGCCAAGGATGGGGTGGCGCCCACGATTAGGCTGATAGTTTCCCTAACCTGTACGCTCGCGATGATCCCCAGGATCGATGGTAGGACGCCAACGGTTTCGCATGTTGGGATCCCCTCATCAGATATCACGCCGAGTATACATTCTAAGCACGCCGTTTTTTTGGGGATTATCGTGCTGACATTCCCGTAGGCCCCGATTGCGGCGCCAAACACGTAAGGTATCCCAAATTTTACGCAGGCCTTGTT
>JBGPSS010000009.1:0-14360 GCA_041490225.1 Hadesarchaea archaeon | reverse complement strand
GTAGTCGTAGGTCAAATCGCATCCCCAAGCGGTCGCGTTCGCCTTACCCGCCCCGAGGTCTATGTGGATTTCTATCTCCTTGCTACGCATGATATCGCGCGCCCTATTGATCGCTCGCTTTGACTTTGGCTTTCCACGCTCGACTAGATCGACGTGACCCCTGTCGCTCACGAGCTCCAGGCTTATCTTGGATGGGTTGAACGACACCCCGGAGCACCCAAGCGCGGAAACGATGCGTCCCCAATTTGGATCTCTACCGAAGATTGCGGTTTTCACAAGGTTAGATTTCGCAACCGCTCGCGCGGCCTCTCTCGCATCTTTTTTGTTGCGCGCATTTTTGACGCGAACCTCTATCAAATGTGTTGAGCCCTCACCATCCTTCACGATCATCCGTGCGAGCTCCGTCAGAACATAGTCGAGGCCAGCCTGAAACATCTTGTCGGCCCTCCTCGCAGTTATCGGCTGATTTTTCGCGCGACCGTTGGCAAGGATTAAAACGGTATCGTTCGTGCTCATGTCACCATCGACGGTTATCATGTTGAAACTTTTGTCTATCGAATTTTGTAGTGCAATCCGAAGTGCGCCAGAAGTCGCGACAGCATCCGTGACGACGAACGCCAACATCGTCGCAGCCTTCATGTAGGGGTAAATCATCCCTGCACCTTTTGCTATTCCGGCGATGGTCACGGGAGTGCCGTCTTCGAGATCTACTTGAACCGCGATTTCCTTCAGCACGGTGTCGGTCGTCATTATCGCCTTTGCCGTATTCAGGCTCGCCTCGCGAGAGTTCGAGAGTTCGCTGACCGCGACCCTGATGCCCGCCTCGACCCTGCGCATGGGCAAATAAGACCCAATCAATCCTGTGGATGCGACTGCGATGGTATCGTGACGCTGCTTAAGAAGCGTCGCAGTCAGCCTGGCCATGCGCCGCGCATCGTGTAGCCCTCGTTTTCCGGTATATGTGTTTGCGCTACCACTGTTCGTCACGACGGCCGAAATTTTGCCCTTCTTGAGGTGTTCCAAGGTAACAATTAATGGAGCACCTTTCACCAAATTTGTGGTAAACGCGCCCGCCGCGGGAACTGGCCCATCCTCGCACGCTAGCACCATAACATCTAGACCCCGACGTTTGATTCCTGCTCTCACACCAGCTGTGAGGAAGCCGGGTACCGTCGTCAAGCCACCTTCGAGAACTGTGATCAAAATTTTCACCTATGGGCGTAGAGCTAGAGCTTCTAGACCTCTTCCTTCGTCTATGTCAAACATCAAGTTCATATTCTGAATCGCCTGCCCCGATGCTCCCTTTATGAGGTTGTCTATAGTAGAGACCACTACCAGCCTGTTGCTCTTGGTATCTGGCTCCAACCCGATATCACAATAGTTAGACCCAACTACAAAGTTCACCTGCGGCAGATCCTCACGCACGCGCACAAAGCGCTCGTTTCCGTAAAATTTTCTATACACATCCAGCAGAGCATCTTTGGTCATCGTCTTTCTCAAAAACACGTGCGCTGTGCTCAATATGCCGCGCACGATAGGTACGAGGTGGGGGGTGAAACCCACTTTTACCGGCCGCCCCGCAAGCTTGCTCAGCTCTTGTGCTATCTCGGGAGCGTGACGATGGTTGGTCGCCGCATACGCACGCATGTTTGCACCGCAGATCGGATGGTGGGTGACCTCGCTCGGCGCAGCTCCGATCCCAGAGGTGCCGCTCTTGGCATCGATGATTATGTGATCGAGATCGACCAAGCCGCTTTTCAGCAGCGGGGCCAAACTCAATATCGCTGCCGTGGGATAACAACCAGGATTGGCGACTAGCTTGGCACGCTTGATCTGTTCGCGGTAAAGCTCAGGCAGGCCAAACACGCCTTTCACGTTTGGGCTCTCGTGCTTTATGTAGTACTGCTCGAAAACTTTTGGATCATCAAATCGATAATCAGCGCTCAAATCGATAATTTTCGCCTTGCTCTCAAGCAACTTTGGCACAAACTTCATCGCGACTCCGTGAGGTGTTGCAATAAAAATCGCGTCGGAGATATTCCCAATTTTACTGTAATCTGGCTCGGCTATCGTGAGATTGACGATTCCGCGAAGATTGGGGTGCACGTTCGACACAGGTTGTCCCACATTCTTGAGGTCGTATGCGCCAACGATTTTTGCCTCCGGATGATTCGCGAGCAGCCTGAACAATTCTGCACCGGCATACCCAGAAGCACCGATTACGGAAATCGATATCATCTAAATTTCCTCGCCTGCCTCAACAGCTTTTCTCCATCTTTCGTGATGGATCTCTTTTCATTTCGGATGAGTTTTTCGTATCCCTTTATCTTTGCTCTCAACCCATCGATTTGAGCTCGCATGGCCCTAGGTGCTGGACCACCTGGCGACGCTCGAGATTCCACGCATTCCTCAACGTTCAATGCTTTCCTGAATTTTAGCTCAGATAATTGGATATTCTTATTCAAAACTTCTCTTCCAGCCGATTGGAGATCATCAAACGATAGGTCTTTTGGAGATTTTCCAGCAGCGGTCGCCTTCGCGACCATCCGCCCAACAACCGAATGCGCATCCCTGAACGCAAGGCCTGCACCTTGAACCAACGCGTCGGCCAACTCCGTGGCGATGGCAAAACTTTCTTCGGCGCGCCTACGCATGTTCCCCACCTTTGGCTTGATCGCTCCAACCACCTTCGACATGACTACAACGCTGCTCTTAGTCTGATCCACGGCGTCCCACAGCGAGGATGTGAACTCCTGCAGGTCCAAGCTGTAGGACTGCGGCAGAGATTTTATTATCGCAAGTCCAGCAATCAAGTCGCCTACGACGCGACCGGCTTTGGCGCGAGCTATCTCAGGCACAACTGGATTTTTCTTCTGCGGCATTATGCTGCTCGTCGATGAAAATTCATCAGGCATCGCAATCATGTCGAATTCAGCAGAACTCCATAGGACCAGCTCCTCAGCGAGCCTGCTCAGGTTACTCATGAAGATTGCAAGCGCCGACATCGTTTGAAGCGCAAAGTCCCTCGCGCTGACGGCATCCATAGTGTTCTCGACTACACGGTTGAAACCCAAGAGCCTCGCCACTCTGAGCCTGTCTATTTGGAAGCTCGTCCCAGCCAACGCACACGCTCCCATCGGACAAGAATTGGTCTGTTCATGTGCGCGCACAAGTCGCTCGATGTCGCGAATGAACGACCAGGCGTACGCTGTCAAATAGTGAGCAAACGTCGTCGGCTGCGCGATCTGTAGGTGAGTATATCCTGGCATTATTGTATTTACATTTTTCTCGGCGAGCGCGATCAAGTTGCCTACGAGATTCAAGAGCGCAGTCTGAACGTCAAGTATCTCCGAGCGCAATGCCATTCGGATTGCCGCCGCTACCTGATCGTTGCGGCTCTTCGCAGTATGGAGTTTTCCCCCAACTTTATCACTCGTCGCGGCAATCACAAATTTCTCGACCGCCATGTGAATGTCCTCTAACTCTGGCCTAAGATCAAGACTTTTGATGCCGCGCTGGTGGAGATCGTAGAGCGCGCGTAGGATGGAAGAAGCATCCCCGAAAGAAATTATCTTGCGTTCCGCCAGCATTATGACGTGGGCCATGTTGATTTGCACGACAGGTGAGAAGAGCCTGGCATCAGCCTGCATCGATGATGTATACTCGCTCGCTGTCACATCCATTTCGCGCTCAAAACGCCCCCTGCGCAACATTTAGTTATTTCCTCCATTTACCAAAGTTGCTATTTGCCTCTTTTTCTGGCACTTGCGATTTTTTGTTGCATTCCGTACAGCTTTATGAATGCTTCCGCATCAGCGCCTTTCCAGCTTGTAGCCTGTGCATAGCGCGCGATGTCCTCACGCACGAGGGAATAGGGGGACGAAACGCTCACCTGAATTGCACTCATATTCTCCAACTTCATCACAACATCTCCGGTCACAACTTTTTGAGTCGAGTCTGCGAACGCCTCAATATCCCGCATCACCGGCTCGTAAAACAAACCACGGTACGATAGGTTCGCATATATATTTTCCATTGAAGTTTTGGTGGCGAGCTGTTGATGCGTGAGCACGAGCCTCTCGAGTGCTCTATGTGCTTCGATGAGCAAGAGCAGGCCCGGCGCCTCAAACGCTTGGAAACCTTTTATTCCCACCGTTTCGTCCTCCACGTAAAGCCCTCTTCCGTACCCATGGGCCCCAGCCATCTCATTCAGCTTCTGGAGAATGTCTATCCCAAGCATTTTCTTTCCGTTCAATGCAACCGGGACTCCGTTTTCGAAAGAAATCTTTACGTGCTCAGGCTCTCTCTTTTGCACTTTGGTCAGCACCCACGCATCCTCGCTTGGCTCTTTATTCTCATCTATTTCAGAGCCGGAAATCGTGCGTCCGAAAACATTTTCGTTGATCGTGTACTTTTTTGTCGATTCCTTTACCTTGAACCCTTTTTTCTCCAAGTACTCTATTTCTTGTTGCCTCCTCATCCCAAGCTCGCGGATGGGCGCGATTATTTTGAGGTCAGGAGCTAAGCACATAGTAGTTATGTCTATCCTCACTTGATCGTTCCCAGCTCCAGTGCACCCGTGCGCAACTGCACCCGCTTTTTCTTTCTTTGCAATTGCGATTATGTGCTTCCCAATAGTATAACGGTCGGAACACATGAGGGGATAAACTCCTTCATAAAGCGCGTTCGCTTTTATGATGTAAGAAATTATTTCGTCGAAGATTTCCTTCTTTGCGTCGACAAAATAGTGTTTTATTGCACCCAATTCTTTGGAGCGATTCTCAATATACCTCAATTCTTCTTTACTCAACCCACCTGTATCTATCGTCGCAGTTATGACGTCGAAGCCCTTTTCTTGTAGGTGAAGCACACAAAAGCTCGTGTCCAAACCACCAGAAAAAGCTAGCACAACTTTTTCAGCCATTCAACCACCTATCTTATTGAGCATTTCAATTTTATAAAACCATCTCAATAAACCCAACACGCCAACTTTCCGAAAACCTTTTAGAGGCATGCACCCATCGCTACGGTTGATAAAGGTGCAGGAATGGCGAAGATCGTATATACAGGTGAAGGTTGTACCGGTTGCACGACATGTGTTGCTGCTTGTATGTACGCCCATGATAAAGAATTTGGGGTAGGGGCCAGCCGCATTTGGATCGTCAAAGAAGAACCTATCACCGATCAACCGATTGTCTGCCTACAATGCGAAAAACCCCCGTGCCGAGATGCCTGCCCAGTTGGAGCAATCAGTAAAACCGATGACCTCGTGCTCGTTGATGAAAAACTTTGCATAGGCTGCGGCGCCTGCGTCGAGGCCTGCCCGTTCGGAGCTATCATCATCCACCCAAACAAAAAAGTGGCAATCAAATGCGACCTGTGCGGCGGAAAAGAGCCACAATGCGTGAAATTCTGCCCCCCCAAGGTGTTGAAATTGCATACCCCGGCCTTGGCCCCAAAAGCAAAGGTGAAGTGAATGGAGTACCCATTCGGAGGATACATAGGCCAGATTCTTCGCGTCGATCTAAGTAGAAAAAAGCACCACGTTGAACCTCTGCCCAAAGATCTGGCGCGCAATTATCTAGGTGGACTTGGGTTTGCCGCAAGAATACTCTTCGATGAACTGAAGCCGAAAATCGACCCGCTAGGGCCAGAAAACGAGTTGATTGTCGCAACGGGGCCCCTCACCGGAACGGTGTGGCCTACTTCCGGGAGGTTTGCAGTTGCCGCAAAGTCTCCGCTGACCGGTGTTTGGGGGGAAGCTCACTGTGGCGGATTTTTTGGCCCCATGCTGAAGTACGCGGGCTACGATGTGTTGATAATTCAAGGGCGTTCCGAAAAACCTGTGTATTTGTGGGTAGACGATGACTCGGTTGAAATCAAGCCAGCAAAAGATCTCTGGGGTCACAACACCGCCGAAACAATCAACATGGTCCGTGAGATTCACGACGACCCACAGATAGAAGTTCTTTCAATTGGGCAGGCAGGAGAAAACCTTGCGAAATTCGCGTGCATAGTCAACAACTACTACGATGCCGCCGGGCGCACAGGGTTGGGCGCTGTTATGGGTGCAAAGAACCTGAAGGCGATCGCGGTTCGTGGGACGCATGGCGTCAAAGTTTCTAACGAGGAAGAATTTCTAAGATTGGCTGCAGAAGCATATGACCGCGTCTTTAAGGAGGAGCGACTGGACGGGCTGAAGTACTACGGGACTTCCCCACCCCTCATCGACATGAAACGGCTGGTTGGAGATTTACCGACAAAAAACCACCAGACGCTGATTTTCAAAGAAGCGGAGAAATTCGGCTGCAAAGCGGTGGAAAAATATTTTGTGAAGAGCCGCGCGTGCTTCGCTTGCCCGATAAGGTGCAAGAAGATACACAAGATTCCCTCTGGTAAAGAAGAATTGATTATGAAGGCCCCGGAGTACGAGTCTACCTGCGCGTTTGGCCCCAACTGTGGGTCGGGCGATTACCGCGCCATTCTCGAGGCGAACACCCTCTGCGATCTTTTTGGGATGGATACTATGAGCGCCGGCACCGTCGTCGCATGGCTGATGGAATGCTATGAAAAAGGAATCGTCACAAAGAAAGATTGTGGTGGTTTGGAAATGAACTGGGGGAATTCGCGCGCGATTGTGACGCTTATGGAGAAGATAGCGAATCGGGAGGGAATTGGGAATCTGCTAGCCGAAGGAGTTTATCGTGCAGCTCAAAAACTTGGGCGTGGCTCGATGAAGTATGCCATGCACGTCAAGAAGATGGAAATGGACCTCAACGATGGACGAGGACACAGGAGCTTGGGGTTGACTCAGGCGACATCACCGAGAGGCTCGTGCCATATGCGTTCGCTCGTCGTAGTCGACCAAGGTTTCGCGTTCAAAAAGGTCGCGACTGAACGATACGGCAAAGATAAGCTGCCGGAAATCTGCGACCCATACGCCGAGAAGCACAAGGCCTTGGCGGTAAAGGACTGCGAGGATGTGTATGCGATTAGAGATTCATTGACCATGTGCTGGTACGCATGCGGCTGGCCCCCCGCTTTTTGGATCAATGACTTTGCGGCTGCCGCAGCTGCCACCACTGGGATCAAGGAGTTTGGGAACGTAAAGGAGATGTACCTGATTGCGGCCCGCATATGCAACCTTCGGAGAGCGTTCAACCTGCGGGAGGGGCTTGGCGCAAATGGCGACACTTTACCCGAGAGAATCCTGAAAGAGCCGATACCAGATGGGCCGAGCAAGGGGCAGGTTGTAAACCTCAAGGTGATGTTGCGCGATTATTATGAGCTCAGGAAGTGGCCAAACGGCACCCCAAGCAGAAAAGCTTTGGTTGACGTGGGCCTAGAAGATGTGGCTGAAGAACTCGAGAGACTTGGTAGGATTTGAGCATGGAAGTCACAATCAAGATTAATGGAGATCTCTGCAAGAAGGCTGGCACAGACACCATCAGATTGCCAATCAACGAGAACGACACAATCGACACCTTGCTGATAAGGCTGGGGAAGCGCCACCCGGTGTTGCTTGAGGCAATACTGGACCCGACGACTGGCGAACTCAAGCCATACCTCAACATCTTGCTCAACGGCCACCAAGTACAGCGGATGGGCGGAATCCACACCAAGTTGAAACACAAAGACGAACTCGCGATCTTCCCGCCCGTTGGTGGCGGTTGAAGCTTAGCAGAACTTATCTGATAACTTTTCAATATCCACCAATAGTTTCAATATCGATGGGTCTATGAGCCGATACATGATTTTCTTCCCTTCGCGCCGCCTTTGGATGAGCCCACATCTCCGAAGTGCGTGTAGGTGATGTGATATCAATGACTGCTCCTTGTTTAGGTTCTTCATAATCTCGCACACACAGCGTTCGCCGTTTTTTAAACAAAGTTGAGAATAGGCAGTGAAAAATCCGAAGGGTGAAAAAATCTAGGAATCCTAAATCATTGCAGCCCATTGTAACAATCAGGTCTGCGTCTTGCGCCATCTGGAAAGTAAGCAGTTTTGGCGTATTCGTCGAAATGCCGATGCCTTTCTCCTTCAAGGCTTCAACCACCGTTGGGTTAACTTTGTCGGATGGCTTGTTGCCTGCGCTTGAGGCGATTATTTTTCCTTTTCCGTAGTAGTTTGCAAAGGCTTCCGCCATCTGACTCCTGCCAGCATTCTCAACACAAACAAAAAGTAATCGTTTCATTTTGATTCCGTAACAAGAAGCAATGAAAAACATATTTAAATATGTTGCTATAGGTTACCTTGAGAGACATGGCTATATCAAAAATAGACAAGAGGTTACAGCGGTTAGCGGAATCGGGGATTTGCTCTTGCGAAACTGCGTCAGAATACGCTGACGAACTAAAGGAACTAGCCAAAAACCCAAGTGCGGAAAACAGTGAAGCTAAGAGCAAAGTCCTCAAAGCTCTTGCAGACGCCACTAGACTTGGAATTTTAGGCTTGCTATCTTCCCGTGAGATGTGTGTTTGCGAAGTCATGGTTGCTCTTGATTTAACTCAGCCGACTGCTTCTCATCATCTGAGGATTTTGGAGAATGTCGGTTTGGTAAAGGATAGGAAAGAAGGAAAATGGGTTTTCTACAGCATAGCCAATCCTAAACTTATTAACGGCATGCGCAAACTGAATATTCTTTGATTCTTTTTTGAAATCGTGGGTTTGCGAATATCAGAAGTTGTAACAATATATTTAAATACTTGAATGCAAGTATTTGCTCTTGGTGAGCCAATGACTATTGAGAAAGTTATCCTGAACGCCTCAAAAATAGACTGCACTGGATGCCGCACATGTGCAGATTTAGGAGCAGACAACCTCAGACACGCAATAGGCAGGTTAAGCGGAGTCTCAAAAGTCAAAGTTGACGGGATAACAGGCAAGGTCACCATAGAATACGACACACAAAAAATCAACCTCTCCAAGATCACTGAACGCATGGAAAAACTCTGCTACCAAGTTGAGATATTATCAAGAGAGTAAATCCAATGAGAGAACACGTCAAAGGCGTAATTCTAGTAATTTTACTTGGGTTATTCGCTTTAGCAGGTGCCCTAATATCTGGAATTCAAGTAGCTTATGCGCATGAAATTAGCATTGTTTTGACTTTGATCGCCGTTGCATTAGGCTACCGCATCTATTTGCATGGCATTCGATCCCTACGGCATGGGAACGTTACCGCCCAATTGTTTGCAACCATTGCCATATTTATTTCCGTAGTAGCTGGTTTCGTCCTACCTAAAGCATCAGCCACTGGCACAGCAGGAGCAGTTGGTTACCTTACAGCATCGGCTATAGTGGCGTTCATAATACTCGCGGGTATGACGCTTGAAGGATACATTATCCATAGAACAAGAGGTGCACTCGAGAAGCTCATAAAGATGAGCCCCACCACAGCTCGCGTACGTCGAGAGGGTGGAGAAGTTGAAGTATCCCTAGAGGAGGTCAAGTTAGGCGAAATCGTCTTGGTCAAACCAGGCGATAAAATCCCCGTTGATGGAACAGTTCTTTCGGGGCATAGCACCGTCAACCAGGCAACGATAACGGGTGAATCAATTCCTGTTGAAAAGACAGTGGGTGACCGCACATTTGCTGGCACAATCAATGAATATGGGGCTTTAGAAATTAAAGTTGAAAAAATCGGTGAGGACACTACGCTTGCTCACATCATTCAGTTAGTTGAAGAAGCTCAGGAGAAAAAAGCACCGATACAGAACGTTGCGGACAGGGTTACTACTTGCTTCTTGCCAATCATGGCTGTTTTGGCATCTTCTGTCTTTGCAGCCAGTTATTTCGTACTTGGTTTTGAGGTGGCACTGGCTAGAACCGTGACTGTTCTCTTAGTCGCATGCCCTTGCGCGCTTGCAATAGCTGTTCCCGTCGCTGTTGCTGGAACTATTGGTAATGCCAGCATGAACGGCATAATAATCAAAGGTGGTACACACATCGAAAAGTTAAAGGACGTCAAGTTGGTGGCATTCGATAAAACTGGCACGTTAACAGTCGGCGAGCCCAAGGTTGTTGAGATAAAAACCTTCGGTAATTATTCTGAAGAGGACACAGTCAAGTATGCGGCAATTGCTGAGAAATTCTCCGAACATCCGCTGTCTAAAGCCATCATTGCTAAGGCAAGTGAAATGAGCATGAAAATTCCTGACCCCACAGACTTCAAAACTATTCCAGGTCATGGCGTGGAAGCCCATTTCAGAGGTAAGCATATCCTTATTGGAAGAAAGATGATGGGAACGGCGATTTCAGAAGAAGCAAATCAATTGATGAATCGGGTTGAAAGCGAGGGGAAAACAGCTATTCCCGTAGCACTAGACAAAAATGTTATTGGCGTTGTTGTTGTGGCTGACACGGTTAGGGAGAATGCTTTGGAAGCCATACAGCGGCTTAAGCGTTTAGGGATAAAAACTGTTATGATAACTGGTGACAACACGCTGACTGCCAAGGCTATTGCTGAACAGATCGGTGTTGATGAGTATCATGCCGAGGTCTTGCCGGAGCAAAAAGTTGCGATTATTGGAGAACTGAAAAAGGGTCATGTTGTTGCAATGGTGGGTGACGGCGTTAATGATGCTCCTGCGTTGGCTAATGCGGATGTTGGGTTTGCGATGGGTGCTGCTGGTAGCGATGTGGCTGTTGAGACGGCTGATGTGGCTTTGCTTGGGGATGACTTAACAAAGGTTGAGTATTCGATTAGCTTGAGTCGGAAGGCATTTAATAGAATGAAGGGGAACATAGCTTATTCCTTTGTATGGAACATAGTTGCATTGAGTTTAGCCGCCTTTGGTGTTTTGACCCCGGTCCTAGCGGTTATTCTCGCAGAAGCCGGATGTATATCAGTGGTAATTAACTCCGCGTTATTGTTGCTAAGTAAGCCAAGCTAATTCCCTTAAACAAGAGTTCTTTATTGATTTTGCCTTCAATCGACGATATCGGATCTAGTTTGCAGGCGCCTTTCTTTTTAATTCCTCTTGAGTCCACTACAATAACCAACATTGGCGCGAGTTCTTTGGCTGGACAAAGCGCTCGGAAGTACCAGCGATTTTGGTAGATGGTGAACTCCTTGCTGAGCGAGAATTACCCACCGAGCAAAAGTTGCGAGCGACGATAAAGAAGAAGTTAAAGAAATGACTCGCTATTTCTGAACTGCCCGCAATCCAAGCTCAAAAGCTTTTAGATTGGCATCGATAGTTTTTGGAGGAACGTTTTCTCGAACAACCTGCTTGAGCGTTTCAACAGAAATCGGTACCTTGCCAGTCCCCGCGAGCGCTCCCAGCATAACCACGTTCATTGTTCTCACATTTCCGGCCTGCTGTGCCAGCGAGGTCGCATCGATGATTATAGCTTTGCCCCCAAGCTTTTCAACTGCGCCTTTGATGGCTTCCATCGTGGGATATTCTGCCCTGCCCGTGTTGACGTCAGTCGGCACCCATGGATGAGTGTTCGTCAGGAGGAGCCCGCCCTTCGCCAAAAAATTGACAGCATTACGGATGCCTTCGAGGGGCTCAAGCGCGAGAATAATATCTGCGCCATCTTTTGTCACGAGCGGGGCAAAAACATCCTTACCTATCCGCACGTGACTGGCCACGGCACCACCGCGCATGGCTGCCCCAAATGTTTCCCCAACGCGCGCTCGCAAACCATCGCGAATCGCCGTCGTCGCAACGATGTGCGACGCCAAGATGCTGCCTTGCCCTCCAACGCCAGCTATGATCAAATTGGTTTCACTCATCCTACTCACCTATCCTCAGCGCGCCTGTCGGACAAACCTGTACACACATCCCGCAGCCGTTACAAAGGAGCGGGTCAATCCCTCCTTTTTTATCCTTGTATGTGTTTGCGGGGCAGCCGAGGCTTATGCAGAGCCCGCAGCTGATGCATTTGCCCTGGTCGACGATTATCCGCTTGCCCGCGAATGCCTTCTTGCGTTGCGCCTGGAGCGTGCAGACGCGCCTCGACACAACGATGGCAAACCCATCAAATTTCAGCGCCTCCTCGATCGCGGCCGTTGTTGCCTTCAAATCAAATGGGTCAACAATTTTTATGAATTCCACGCCACAAGCTTTGGCAATGTCCTCGACGCACAGAACCTTCGCCTGTTCACCAACTGCGTTTTCACCTGTCGCTGGGTTCGGCTGGTGGCCCGTCATCGCCGTCCATGAATTGTCGAATACCAAGAACAACCCCTTCGCTTTATTGTAGACTGCATTGATGACCGCTGGGATGCACGCGTGGAAGAACGTTGAATCGCCCGCTACAGCGACGATCGCTCCGTCCTTGTAGCCAGCATGAAATTCGCCCTGCATCAGCCCGATGCCCCCGCCCATGATGTAGTTCGTGTCCAGCGTGTCGTATGGTGTATCTATAAGATACCTGACGGACTCCGTGGAGAAACTTGGCTTGACAGCCTTAGCGAACAGACCATATCCGCCCTGTTCGTAACAACCGATATCCCCATTGACGATCCAAACATTCCCGCCTGCCTTGCGCAGCGCTTGCTTGAGCGCCCAATAGCTCCCCAAGTGCTGACAACCTGCGCAGAGCGTCGAGGAACGCGGTGCAACAAGCTTGCTCGCTTCTGCCCTTGCGAGTTCTCGCTCTTTATCCTCGCGCAGTTTGATTCCAGCTGTCTTGGCGAGCGCGTCCGCAACTATGTCTGTGTTTATCTCACCGACTGGCACCAATGCACCGCTCAGTTTACCGGATATCTCGACGTCGCAATTTGTGTCCTTGGCGATGGCCTTGACTTGTAATTCCACGAGCGGGTCCCCCTCCTCAACTACGAAGACCGCCTTGACCGCTTTCAACAAGCGCTTTACCATCCCCTCAGGCAAAGGTGTCGGAGTTCCTATCTTTAAGAAGGCCACCTTGCCTTCGAGCTTGAGTCTCCTGACCGCCTCGCGCGCGTAGCTGGCCCCGAGCCCCGAAGCGATGATGCCAAGCTTGGGCTTGCCTTTTAGCTCGAGCTTGTTCCAAGGGAGCTTTTCGACCGCTTTTTTCGCGAGCGGTATCCGAGAATGCAGCCATCGGTGCTTTTCTACAGCGCCTGGTGGGCCATAAACATTCCAACGATATGGCATCTTCCAGTGCCTATCGAAGACGGGCTTTCGATCCAACTTCTGTATGGCGCCCAACTCGACATCGCCTGAGGCATGGCTAATCCGCGTGACGGAGCGAACCATGACAGGCAATTCGAGTTGTTCAGAAAGTTCAAAGGCAAAGCGAGTCATATCCTTGGCCTCCTGCTGATCCGCTGGCTCAAGGCAAGGAATCTCGCCATAGAAGGCCGCAAAACGTGTATCCTGTTCGTTGGAGGAGTAGTGCGCATCGGGGTCGTCCCCAACTGCGATGACGAAACCGCCTCGCACGCCACCGTAAACTATCGTCATGAACATATCCATGACCCAGTTCAAGCCAGCATTCTTCATCGAAGTGAGCGTACGCACGCCTGTCAACGCAGCGCCGGCGGCAACCTCGAAAGCTACCTTCTCATTTGTCGACCACTCGGCGTGAAAACCCAGCTTCGGTGCGACCGATGCCAGCGTCTCCATTATCTCAGAAGCGGGTGTACCTGGGTAGGACGCCGCTACGCGGACGCCCGCCTCTATGGCACCTCGAGCTATGGCCTCGTTGCCCATAAGCAGTATGCGTTTGCCCGGGGTGTCTCCAGCTATCGTATCTGCAGTACCCAAATTATCGCCCCACTATTCAATTTCAAAGGGTGTGGGTGATTTTAAAATGTTTCGCTTGTGATTGATAAAAACTATCTATGCTATATCAACTAAATATGTCATTTTTGTCTATTTTTGTGTTTTTAGCCGTTGCCCTCATAATTCTTGTTTTGCGATAAAGCCAAATACCTAGCTAATGCCGCATCAACGCGGCGAGGGCACGGACGGCGCGTGTCGGATCCGAGTACACAGGCACGTTCGCTCTTTGCAGCTTTGCTCGCTCTTCAACCTCTACAGAGCCGCCTCCGAGCATCACGGGCACAATTGTCTTGCCAGCTTTGAAATGTTTGAGGATAACTTCGGTTATCCCTGGCATTGGATCACCGATTATCATAACTACTGAATGAACTTCCGACTCCGCACCCAAAGCGGCTAACACCTCATCATACATCTGAGACGTGGCGCTGCCCGTAAGGTCGAGCGGATTGCGCAGTATACACTCTGGAGGCAGTTTTTCCTTGAGAGTCGAGCGCGCTTTATCAGGAAGATTCACAAGATTTAAATCCATCTCATCGGAAGCGTCCGTTGCCAAGATGCCGGCGCCACCTGAGCTCGTGATGATAATCACATTTTTACCTTTCGGCGGCGGCAGGCGAGCGAAACCCTTACATATGTCGT
>JBGPSS010000008.1:0-14668 GCA_041490225.1 Hadesarchaea archaeon | reverse complement strand
TGTTTTTACCTCTTTTGCGGAGTATCATATGGCCACCAGCGCCCAGCAGAGCCACGATAAATGTGTCTAAATCCATCAGGAGTATTTTGAGGAACTGACCTTAAAAATATTCTTCAAGCCAATCAACTTTTCCTGAGCGAAGCGAAATTTTTCCTGCGAGCGCGCGCAAAAATAATTTCACCGCTGTTTCTGCCTTCAACTTGGTAGTGTCGATTTCGTGAACTTTTTTAACTCCATGAATTTTGACCGCTTCCCACAAAATTATGCTCAGCGCCTCGGACTCGACGTTGTCTTTTGTTTTTTTCAGGGAGTATCCCCGCTTACGAAGGCGCTTTTCGAGCACGCTCGGCTTCGTGCGAAGGACGACGACATGTGAGATATACTTTGGTTGAAGGAAATGTGCAAGAAGTCCCTCAACCACCACCGGACCACGTAACCTTTTAATCAAGCGTGCAAATTCCGCTCGAACCTTTATTGGGTCAGCTATAAGCGTGCCATCAGCATCTTTCTTGTAAATTTTTCTTTTTTTGATCAACGCATTTAGGTCAACGAGCTGAGCGTCGAGTTTTTTGGCCAAAGTGCGAGCAAAGACGGATTTCCCAGTGCCTGGAGTTCCGCTGACCGCCACGACTAACCTCATAAAATCAACTAAAGCTTCTCGGAGCGCATGTCTATTACATCGTCTACGCCCTGACCGACCGAGACGATCGTCACGGGCACTCCAAGCTCGCTCTCTACCTTCGCGATGAAGTCCTTTGCTTCCGCCGAAAGTTCATCAAACTTCTTCGCCCCAACACACTCCTTGAAGAGCCTGTCCAGACACGTTATTGTGATTTGGGTTGCACCGTTTATCATCGTCGCCCGCTTCGCCAGCTCGAAATCGAATGTGCCGATGCGCCTCCGCCTGCCGGTGACGGTGCCGAACTCCACGATGCCGAGTTCCTCCGCCTTCTCCTGCGCTATCTCCGTAGCGAAAGGCCCAGCGCCGACCCTGCTCACGTAGGCTTTGAACACGAGCATGACATCGTCGATCTTCGTCGGACCCACGCCGACATCGGACGCGATGGCGCTCGCACTTGTATCTTTGCTAGTGACGTAAGGATATGTGCCATAGAAAAGCGAGAGCCCAAATCCCTGCGAACCCTCGAGCATGACTCTTTCTCCTGAACGCAAAGCATCGTCGACTTCATGAGGCACATCCGTGATGAATTGCCGAAGCTCCTGCGCCTCTTCGGCGAGCCTCGCCATGCGACTCACCCTCGCGACGTTCGCTGGGCCACAACCTGTGCCAGTCGTGCCTATTTTCTCTTTAAGGTGAGCTGAAGTTTGATCCTGCTCGATGTGGCCGGGCTCGATTATCGCGCAACGCCTGTCTACGCCGAGCCTTTCACCGACGCCAGTTTCAGCAGCCTCCTTCAACAACACTTCTGGATTCACGAGTACGCCGGGCCCTATCAGCATCCGCGCGCCCTCGTAGACGAAGCCGCACGGCACTTGCCTAAGCCCAAATTTCTTTCCGCGGAAATGCACAGTGTGGCCAGCGTTCGGCCCGACGCCAGCGCGCGCGACGATTTTGGGTTTGTCGTTGAGCGCTAGGTATGCCACTATTTTTCCCTTACCTTCATCACCGAATTGTCCGCCCGCAACAATCATGCAAGGCAAATTCATCACCTCATCACGTTATTACCATTTTTGTAATGTTGTCTATTGTTCTTAAAATACGTGGCATGATGTATATCCCATAAATTTGGATTTCCACCCGCTCCACAGGAAACCTAGCTTCGAAAAAAAAAGCTCAAAAAAGGTATTTTTAGCTGATTAAAGGATGATAAAAGCCTCTTTGAAAGAAAGGTTTAAATAGGCGCCTCCTAATAGAAAAATCTGGTTAAGTAGTGCTGGATAAAGTATTTGAGGAGGAGGAAAAATGGTTGAATTACCGGTTGCGGCCGTGGACCGCATAATTCGGAAATCGGGCGCTAGGCGTGTCAGCGAAGATGCTGCAACTGCCCTATCCGAAGTTCTTGAAGAGCGCGCAATCGTCATCGCTGGGGAGGCCGCGAAGCTCGCTGAGCACGCTGGACGGAGGACCGTCCGCGACGTGGATATCCGGCTGGCCGCCAAAAGGGTCTAGGCCAGCACCCATATTTTTTTAAATTTAACCTAACCAGTTATTATCAGGGATTACGTGAGCGAAGATAAAGCACGAATCAGCCAGATGCCGCACCTTTACGATGTATTCGAGATGCCGAAGATCAAGGCCCTGCGCGCTGTGACCAATCTGCGATTCAAGCTCAACATCAAAGAAGCGATGAAAATCCCAAATATTAAGACGATAAGGACCGCAAACAAGGACATTGTAAAATTCGAATTAAGACGCGGCGCTTACCTCTTGCTCTTTCCCGAGGGGTACGTGGAGGTGCACGCTCCAGATGAAGAGGGCATGCGCTCTATCCTCCTAGCTTTTCGAGAAAAACTTTTTGAACACGGCTTGATCAAATAGCGGGCGAGAATATGGGCCTGCTCAAAACCGCAAGGATCGCTGTAAGAATTTGTATGGGTGTAAAACCGTCCGAAAGCGTTCTCATCGTGACCGATAAACCAATGGTAAAAATCGCCGAGGCTATCGGGAAAGCTGCTGAGGAGGTGGCTAAGGAAACTCTGCTCATGGTAATGCGCGAGCGAACGAGACATGGGGAGGAGCCACCGAAAGCCGTAGAAAAAGCGATGTGCGCCGCGGATGTCGTCTTTGCACCTACAACGTATTCTTTAACTCATACTCAAGCGCGCCTTCGCGCCACAAAAGCGGGAGCGAGGATAGCGACGATGCCGATGATAACCGAAGATATAATGATGCGTGGGGCAATGCTTGCAGACTATAAAAAAGTCCGTGCACTGACGATGAAAGTGGTCAAGTTGCTGAATAAAGCTTCTGAGGTAGAAATCGAAACTCGCGCTGGGACAGAATTGTACATGAGCATAGCAAATAGGAAAGCCCATCCAGACACCGGCATCTTTCACAACCCTGGAGATTTTGGAAATCTCCCAGCTGGTGAGGCTTTCATCGCGCCAGTTGAAGGCACAGCCGAAGGACGTGTGATCGTGGATGGCTCTATGGTCGACAGAGTGCGAGGGACTGTTGAGATAATGTTTGAGAAAGGCTTTGCCCAAAAAATCTCCGGTTCTCCAGCTCCAAGACTTGTAAAAATGCTCAGAAAAGCTGGACCCAAAGCTATGAACTTGGCGGAATTCGGCATAGGCACAAATCCAAAAGCGAAACTTATAGGAAACGTCCTTGAGGATGAAAAAGTCCTCGGCACGTGCCACATCGCCCTCGGGGACAACTCCACTTTCGGCGGGAATGTCAAAGCAGGGATACACGTGGATGGTATAATCAAACACCCAACGATAAAACTGGATGGAAAAATCGTGATGCGCGAGGGCAAGCTGAAGCGCTAGCTAAGTTAAATATAAACAGAGGCAAATTTGCTTAGAATGGTGGCAATATGTGTGGCATCTTCGGTTGTGTGCTGAAAGATGGGACCGCCGCATCTTTGATCCACACAGCTCTCAAGCGTCTAGAGTATCGCGGTTACGACTCCGTCGGTGAAGCTACGGTATACGAGGGACGCCTCTACGTGAAAAAAGATCAAGGAAATGTGGACGCGGTTCATGCCAAGCTTCACCTGGACGATATCCCTGGAAAAATCGGGATAGGCCATACGAGATGGGCCACCCATGGAGCCCCATTGCAGAAGAACGCCCACCCGCAGCTCGACTGCGAAAACCGCATAGCTGTAGTCCACAACGGTGTAATAGAAAATTTCTCCAGTCTAAGACAAGAGTTGGAGGAGCGGGGCCACACTTTTCAATCAAAAACCGATACAGAGGTTATCCCTCACTTGATCGAGGATGGGATGAAAGCCGGGCTAACTTTTGTAGATGCCGTGCGTGAAGCGGTGAAGAGGCTCGAAGGCTCGTACGCGATAGCCGCAATCTGCACGCAGGAGCCAGATAAAATTGTATGTGCGCGCAAGGAGAGCCCGCTCGTCATCGGAGTTGGGGACAGCGCCGTATACTGCGCATCCGACATCCCAGCATTTCTCCCCCTGACGAAAAAATCGATCGCTATGCACGATGGCGAGATGGCGATAATCTCTAAAGACAAAGTCGAAATCAAAAGGATCGAGGACTGGAAGTCGGTTGAAAGGGAACTAGAAATCATCGAGTGGGATATCAAAGGGGCTGAAAAAGAAGGATATCCATACTTCATGTTGAAGGAGATACACGAGCAGCCGGAATCCCTCAGAAATACGCTGAGGCTCCAAGATCAGTACTTGGACCTGATGGCCACCTTCTTGGATAGGGCTGGGGAAGTATTCCTCGCAGCGTGCGGCACCTCATACCACGCATGCATCGCTGCTTCTCACATGTTCTCCAAGTTGGCGTACAGGAGCGCTCAACCTATGATAGCTTCTGAGTTTGTCCAGAGGGTAGGCGATTCAATTAGTGTAGATACTGCAGTACTCGCTGTGAGCCAGTCTGGGGAAACCGCCGACACGCTATCCGCAGTGATGCACGCGAGGAACAAGGCCGCTACTATCCTTGGATTGACGAACGTCATCGGTTCAACTTTGACTAGGGTCTCAAGGACATACGTGTGTCAACAGTCTGGCCCGGAGATCGGCGTGGCCGCCACAAAAACTTACACCTCACAAGTTGCCGTGCTTGCGCAAGTAGCGATAAAGCTTGGAGAGAAAAGAGGGAAACTCTTCCATGAAGAAGCAAAAATAATCAGAAAAAAACTCCTTCAAATCCCGGACATCGTCGAGAAAGTCATCCAAACCCAAGAAGAAAAAATAAAGGGGCTCGCTAAGAAGTACAAGAACAAAGGATGCTTTTTCTTCCTCGGCAGGGGGATAAGCACAGCCACATCATACGAGGGCATGCTAAAACTTATGGAGATAGCTTACGTGCCAGCCATCGCCTACCCAGCCGGCGAAAGCAAACATGGACCGATCAGCCTCATCGAGAAGGGATTCCCAGTCATATTTGTCTGCCCTAACGATAGCACGCGCAAGGCAATCATTGGCAACATAATGGAGATGAAGGCGAGGGGAGCGACGATTATCGCGGTCATTGAGGAAGGCGACGAAGATATCAAGAACCTCGCGGACGATTATATCGAGATACCAAAAGGCGTGCCAGAAGTCCTCACTCCTCTACCTTACATTGCGCCACTGCAGCTGTTTGCGTACTACATGGCTATAGAGCGAGGATGTAACCCAGATATGCCGCGCAACTTGGCAAAATCAGTGACAGTTTTATGAAGTTTCCGTCCTGAACTCAAACTTCTGCAACTCACGCTCGAGCAATTGGTGAACGAGTCTTCCGTCAATCCTGCCGCGAACTTTTTCCATCAAGATGCCCATCAACGGCTGCATCGCGTCCCTGCCGCGTTTCTCAATCAACACCCAATTCTCTTGAATAACATCAGAGACCATCTTGGCGAGTTCTGCTTCTGTGATCTTCCTTAAGCTTAAGCGCTGCACGACATCCGGTACGCCGAACCCCTTCGCGACCTCCCGCAAGATGTCCGGTATGACCTCTTTGGCGACCTCACCCATCTTGATGAGATCAAAAATTTCATCCAACGCTGCACGCTGGATGTTTTCTATCATCATACCTTCACGTTTTAGACTGACCAATGTTTCCTCTAATGTCGTCGCAATCAACGTCGGATCGATTACATGTTTTTCCACAAGATCTTCGAACAACTTGGAGTTCTCCGACAAACTCATTCGCTCGGCCAACTCCTTGTTCAATTTGTACTCGTCGATGTACCTTTTGACTTTCTGCTCAGGGAGCTCGGGCAACATTTTTCTGATGCAGTCGAGTTTTTTCTCATCTACAACTATCGGCGAAATATCCGTCTCGACATACATCCTTGCAGCTCCAGGCAACGGGCGCATGAACTCCGTATTTCCATCAGGCAGTGCCCTCCGTGTCTCCTCTGGTACGCCCAACAGCACTTGATTGGCCCGCGCGATGACCGCGTCGAGAGCTTTCTCAGCATTCCCCTTCTTGGCCGCAACTATCGCTATCGCGTCATCTGCCGTCGCACTCAACATATTCCTCATTTTCGATACCTCTTCTACGGATATTCCATAACTGGGCAACTCGTCTGTGTGGAAGATTCCACCAACTTTTCCGTAGACCTTCGCGTAATCCGCAAGCTCGGTTCCAAATCTTCTCCCCGGTTGTAACTCCTTGCCGACCAAACCACCAAACTTTGGAAGCTTGACCGCTAGCACCGTGCCCCGCTTCACTAAAACATTTGCAATCACTTTGCATTTTGTTTTTGAGAAAACTTTCCCAACGTTAACAGCCTTGCCCTCAACGCGCGTGGCACCTCGCCCCACCAACTCTTCTTTTATCCGAAAAAGCGCGAGCTGCCTCTTGACCTCCCTCTCGACAATCGTAGATATCAAGGAAAGCTCTTGGACACCTTTGATCTCCTGCCGTGCGCCATCTCTAATCGAGACATTTATGTCCTGACGGATTGTTCCAATGCCGCGCTTCACCTTGCCAGTTGCGCGTATCAATTGCCCAACTTTCAACGCGGCCTCTGCAGGCGTGCGCGGGTCCGTGAAATCTGGGCCAGTAGCTATCTCGACCAAAGGTATGCCAAGTCTATCCAATCGATAATCTATGAACTCAGAATCTTCACCAACTTTCCTCGCGGCATCCTCTTCTAAACATATTGTCTGGATTGTGATCGTGCCTTTCGCGATCTCCAATTTGCCTCCTGTAGCCACCAACATCGTCCGTTGGAATCCAGCGGTATTGCTTCCATCGATGACGGTCTTGCGCATGACGTGAACTTCATCTACCAAATTGGCTCCAAACAACAACGCTATCTCGAGCACGATGTCCAAAGCTTTCCGATTCACCGGATGGGGTGGCTCTTCGTCTAACTCAACGAGGCAAATGTTTTCTGGATAAACTTGATATCTGAACCCCTTCCCTTTGATGGCCTCCATCAAAGCGGCGCGGTCGACCTCACCCAACTCACTCTGCGTCGGCCGCAATCTTCTTTTTATTTTCAACGGCGCCTCCTCTTCGCGCAAAATCGATGGACAATCACAAAATAACTTGTGCGTGTCGAGCTCCTGATGTATCTCGAACCCAACCCGCAAACCGAGAGCGTCATAATCAATCGCCATTTCATACTCCTCCAAAAACTTTCGGAAAAGCGTCCGGTCGTGTCCTCGGTAAGATTTCCCCGGCGACGTTTGTTAGCATGAGCTTCGAAACTTCCCGCATGTCATGGGTGTGCCCGAGAACCCACATCAGTTTCACGTAAGCAACTTCTGGCAACATGTCCTCGCCGGGAATGACGCCGAGCTGTAACAAATCTCGACCAGTCGAGTAGACCTTCATGTCAACCCTCCCCCAAATACATTGTGAAGTCATCACGACCGACACGCCCCGCTTGATCGCCCGCTTTATGCTTGGGAATAAGACCTCCGGTGTGTGACCGAGACCCGTCCCTTCGAGTACGATGCCTCTGCATCCCGCTCTGAGGAGAGAGTCGATCATCTTGGGCTGGATTCCTGGTGAAACTTTGACCAACACTACCCTCGGTTCAAAGTTTGCATCGACCACAACTTTGCCATCCTGTTTTGCTTTATTGTAATCGCTGAGCTGGATTATCTCGCCGTCCTTGACCATCCCTATAGGAAGATCATTTATCGTCTGGAAAGTATCGCGGCGACTTGTGTGACATTTTCTGATCTTTGCCCCGCGATGGATCAAACAGAAATCATCTTCGGTGGAGCCGTGCATGACGACACAGACCTCCGCTATGTCCGACTTGCCCGCGACGGATACCGCGCTCAGCAAATTTAGAGCTGCATCGCTGCTCGGCCTATCGGAGGAGCGCTGCGACCCGACGAGCACCACCGGTCTGAAGACGCCTTTCAACGCGAAGCTCAGAGCTGCCGCGGTGTATCCCATCGTGTCGGTCCCGTGAGCGATGACGACACCTCGCGCGCCTCCATTTATCTCCCTCGCAGCCGCCCGAGCTATCTTCACCCAGAGTTGAGGGCTCATGTTCTCGCTGAAAACGCTGCAGACCGCCGAGGTTTTGATGTTGGCCAAATTGGCGAGCTCCGGCACGGCACTGTACAGCTCCTCCGCGGTGAAGGCGGGATAAACCGCGCCGGTGCGGTAGTCCACACGACTTGCTATCGTGCCCCCGGTGCCCAATATTGACACGTTTGGTTTGCTCGGGTCAGGTTTGAATGCGATGGGTGGCAAACCCATCCTCGGCGCCTTTCCGACAGCTATCTTGCGGACCTTCACATCCCTCGTAAGCCTGACACCAAGGTTGTAGCCGCTATTGAGCTTTATCACCAAGTGATTTTTATCGCCCAGCTCGGTGCGCGGCATTAAAATCCCCTCGTGAATTTGGCCGAGCTTTTCCACCCTCAGACGATCTCCAACTTTTGCGCGAACAGCTTTCAGAGCCTTCAAAGCTTTGCCTTTGTAGCCAGACACGCAAGCACCATAAAATTGATGTTCGCTATGCTTAAATCGATAATCTTTGAACATCGGTAAAAAAGGCTTTAACCGCATAACGATTAAATAGAGCTGGGTATCAAACGAAAGTCCTCATACAAGGTCTTGGGGAGATTCCAGCTACTGCAATATTCGCTATCGAAAAGGAAAAACCAGATATCACGTACATCCTGTGTTCAAAATACCAAATGGAAATCGTCGCGTCCCCGTTCGGTTATACCGAGAAAAATGAAGACGTCGTGGAAAAAGCTGCTAAAAAGACCAACACAAAGGTAGTGTTCCAGAAATGCAATGTTTTCGAGCCAAAATCCGTCGGCGAGGCTATAGGTGAAATAATACAGCGTATCAAGCCAGGGGACGACATCGTGATAAACTATACTGGTGGTGCGGCCAGCGTCAAACTCCTACTCGGGGCGAGCGCAGTCGTCCTCTCGAGATTTTTGCCAATAAGAATCATCTATGCCCTGAGGTACAAGGGTGGACTAGAAAAATATGTCGATCAGACAGAGGAACTGATCGAAATATTCAGGAACCTCTACAAATTCTTCTAGAAATCCATTGCATCGTAGACGTGCTTTGGTAGTCCTGAACATTGTTTATCCAAATAGTATTTGCTGACCACGATTTGCGTTTTTAGGAGGCGTCTCATCTCATCTGCTGAACGATATGTGAATGGATCGAGCTCTTTCAATTTCGCTTTATAAATGCCCTCAACCTCGATTGGCACAAGTACTTTTTCGCCCCAGATAGGGTGCGGCTGATACTTGACCGCTCCCCTCACCGCTTGGAGCAAGAATAGCTCGGTTTCTTCGATGGAGGGGCCCGTACCCCCGACTGGCACGGTCCTGCCCGCGATTTCTTTGAACTTTGTCTTTGGCACCAGTACTTTTTCTTTACCAAGCTGTTTCTCAACCCACTCGTACTCGGCCCCTACCTTGCCGGTTGTGTTCAACAAATATACATCGATGGGATCGCCCGCGTCTTTTCTCTTCTTCAAGAAGCCGTATAATCTTTCGACGTGCGCAGCGTTGCCCACGCCCATCGTAAACGGAAGGCAGTACCTAGTTTCATACAGCTCCTCACCGATGCCAGTTTTAGCTATAGCTGGATGGCCGACCGAGCGCCCGTCCGCCAGCACCTTCGCGGCAAAAGCTGGGTCCTGTATCTTGACCCACGCGTAGTCGGTGGTGTACCCTGGGCTGATGAAGACAGCTGTGTTGAGAGGTTCTGAGGAAACAACCTTGCCGTCGAAGTAGCCCGTGTCCTCCAGGTAGAACACTGTCCTTGCGTTTCGGTTGGACCTTCCAAAGTATTGGAAGAGTTCGCCCTTGAAACTTGGATTCCCATCCGGCCCAAATTCGGTGTTTTCGTGCAGGGCTCTCGTGGACATGCCAGCACGCCATTGAGCCACTTGAGTTTCGTCCACATCCTCGGTCTTCGTCCATGAACCCCTCTCTGAACCTATCACCTGATCCTCGAATACGGCCACGATATCGTCGTTCCTCGCTACTTGATCGGATACATATTTAGTGGGGTCAACTCCGAATTTTTCGATAAACATGTTAGCATTGTGCTTGTTGAAGACGTACATGCTGTGCGTGGATTTCCCACCGCCAGTCAGGGCCCAGATACACATCACTATCCTCTTCTTTGTGTCATCCGTCCTCTTCACGGTGAACTCCCTCAACGCCGCGTGTTCCCCCGTCCCTCCCTTCTTGTAGACGTGGTAAATCCAGTGGGTCAAAAATCCCTTCTTCACCTCACCTTGGTAGGAGCTGGCCGTAGCGATGGTGTAGTTGTGGAACGGGAATCGTAACACCTGGAGCATCACGTTGGTCCCAGGAATTATGGGATTGCTCATGTAATGAGGGATATTGAATACTTCAACATCTGGGGCTTCGGACGGGTTCGCCGGGAAATTCATCTGGCTCCATCTGTAAGCGATATCTGGGAATTGTGGATCGCAGTAAAGCCGGCAGTGCATCGCGGCCCTAGAACCTGGAGGACCGAGGGTGGCATCCACCTGTATCATCGGGCCTTGGGCCAAAATGTGCTCCAAAACTCGCATCATCAGTAGCTTGTGCTCGGGTTTTAAATCCTCTTCTTTTTCAACGACCACGCTCCCGGCAGCTGACCGGTGCCAGATGTTTGAAGTCCAGCCCCAAGCGCCATTTTTAAATCGCGTGCCGTAGGATTTCGCCCGGTCAAATAAATCAGGTGGGTTATTTTGAATCGCGGCTATCCCTGATTTTTCCTTCACTTCGATGATCTTTCTAAAAATTTTTTTGAATCCTTCGATTGTGACTTCCTCTTGACGTATCAGCATCTTCTCGCCTCATAGCAATTGAATAGTTAAGTTTTTAAGTATTCCTGTTAACAAAATGTTAAGGATAGAAATGAAAAAATTGGACAAAGAAATACTGCTTCAGCTGATAGAAGATAGCAAGCAACCCGGCCACCAAATTGCAAAGAAAGTCGGGACCACTAGGCAAACCGTCGCCAAAAAAATCGCTCAATTCAAAGAAGCAGGGGTAATCAATTCGTTCGCACCAAAGCTGAATCCAGAGAAATTCGGTCTAGCGACAAAGGCCTATGTGTTTCTACGTGAAGACCCACGAACAATGCTCAGAAAGAAGAACGAAGACGCAATCAAGAAGTTCCACGAGGTCTCTGGGTTCTACCGTCTCTTCGGCAGATACAGCGCAATCCTAGAAGTTAGAGCGAGGGATAGCAAGGAACTGACGAACTTGGTCAAAAAGATACATGGCCTGAAAGGGGTGCGAGAAACCGAGACATTCATCGTGCACAGCACGGTGAAGGATGAACCTGAAGAGCCGTTTGTAAAAGTTTTGAGATCGTCTGAATCTAGGTGAGGTCGCCGCACGCGCAGAAGATTTCGTGCGTGATATCGTAGAGTTCCTGCATGCCTTTACCAGTTTTTGCGCTCACCTTCACCAACCTAGCGGCAGGAAGAAGCTCTGGAAGCACCTTCGACAACTCCAACGTCAGATCTATCATAACCCCCGAGCTTTCCTCTGTCACCCGCTCCTTCAGAAGCTCCACGTCTGAGAGCATGCAATCGATATCAGCTAGCTTGCCTTGAACCAAATCCACCTTATTCAAGACGCTTATCGCGGGCACCCCTAATCTGAGTCCTACTGACAGCCCGAGCAGGCGAGTAAACACCAACCCAGTCGCCTTCGCAGCGACTTCAGCGTCGACTAGGAAGAGCGAGATCGTCACCCCGCCCATGAGCTTGGCCATCTCAGGCCCACCATGAAAAAGAAAAACTTCCATTTGCCCTGGGGTGTCGATGAGCCTGATGTCGGCTTCGATCTCGTTTATTCGCTTCGAAAATTCCCCCGCCTTCTGCTCGAGCAACTCAGAAGCGCGAACCATCGCCCCGTTCGGCCCGAGACTTTCATCGCGCATTATCTGGGCTATCGTGAAGTAGTCGCGGATGTCGAAGTCCGACTCGAATGGGATGAAGTCGCACCCCGGGTCTAGGTTGATGTAGGCTACCTTTCGATCGGTGCTTTTTTCGATCCACTTGCCGAAAGCCGCGGTCAGCGCACTCTTGCCTGCGCCGGCGGTGCCGAGCACGATCAGGTTGAGTGGGCGCATCAGCTCAGCTCCTTCACCATATAGGGGCCATCCCGCTCGTAGCCTAAACGCCTGTAGTAGTTTCGAGTGCCTATCCCTGCTAGCACAATCACTCTACGTGCACCGAACTCTTCGCGGGATATTCGCTTCGCCTCCTCAAGCAACAGACGTTCATTTCTTTATAACCCTTATAAATTACTTTCAGTGACCTCTCTCTGTGGGAAAACAGCTTGAACATTTTCATTAAGCTTACCACGGGAGATAGGGAACTTGTTTCACGCTTGGGAAATACCTGGCTTCGTTACTATAAACAAGCAAACTAAAAGCATGATTAAGCATCTCCTTCTAAAGAGGTATCATAGCTGTCGAAGAGCCTTTCAAACTCTGGAGCTGTGTGAAAGGGCCACCTATGAATTTCTGAATAACCATGCTTCTTTCACAAAAACGACCAAATTTTTTACCTTGACTGATAGTCTTGAAATTCCGCGTGAAAAAGCCGAAAAATGGATAAAAGAGTTTAAAGATTACGGCCGCCAACGCAGGGGTTACCGCGTGAATTTCCCTTTCGTGTATACGCCACTTGTTCTGAGGAGCGTGACACACACTCCTGGTGATGGATATGTGGGGGATAATGAGCAGGTCAGGTGGATTCAAAAAGAACCCAAGTTTATGGTAATGTTGCTCAGAAAACTCTTGAAAAGGTCTCAACGACCATCTAAATCTCAAATAACCATTCCCCGGTTCTTGGTTAAGATAAACTGTTTGATGTTACGAATCGCGCCAAAGGAGCTGAAGTCTTGGAGGTTCGTTGATGCCGTAACAAATTTCCCTCGGCAGTACAGAGTTCAAGCGCTACTAGCTATAATTGTCGATGAGGGAAATATCTAAGTAAAAGGTAATATTTCGATTAGGATGAAAGAAAAAGATCTTGTCGAAGCTTGCGCGAGGCTCTGCGATTCACTTGGCTATGACCGAAGCAACGTGACAAAAATATCAAATAATAGCACGTTTGGACGCAGCTACCTGTGGAAATTCAGAATTTTGGCGGATGGTATCAGAAAACTGTACAAAGACTACGTAGATGCGTTAGCAACATTTGGCAAGGCGGGTGGGTTGTGGAACAAGGATCAAAGGTTTGTAGAAAGATGTCGGACCGCACTAAATGAAAAAGCAATCAAGAACACTCAAGGAAGAGAGATAACCAAAGCTATCCTAAAACTCCTATCTGAATATGGGGCTTTGAACGTGCACAAAATTCGTGATATAGTTAAGCTAGGTCCCTATGACCGAATTTACGCTAGAGTTAATTACTTGAAGAAAAGGGGCATGCTAAAAATAGTAGATTATGGTAAGTACGACTTAGTCTAAAGTTTTCGCAACATATGGCCCCTCTCTCGCGTAACCATGTTTAAGATAATACTGTCTAGTGCCTATGCCAGCAAGAACTGATATTTTTTTTGCATCGTATTCTTCTTTAGAAATCTTTTCAGCTTCGGCCAAAAGAGCGCTTCCGAGTCCTCGATGTTGCCACGCGCATTCACGTGCACTTTCACCAACTGGCACGAGTTCACCATATACATGAAGTTCCCTAACCAAAGTTGTATGGGCGTCTACTTCCGGCCGGTGAGCAAGCTGAGATGGAATCCTGAGTCTGAGAAGGGCAAGGAGAATATTATTTTTCACGTCTTCGAAAGAAAGGAAAATCTCTTCACCCATCGAAGCACGATATCTCTCAACTAACAGCTCTACCTTTTTTACCTCGGGTATAACTTTCTCCCTTAAGAAAAGGTGTCCAACTTCCCTACAGCGAATGCACCTACATTTCGTTCCCATCTGTTCTAGTCTTTTTCTAACTAGATCGCGAAGGTTTCCAGCTTTTACCCCTGCCTCTATTAAGTTCGCGGGTATGTCTCGTTGTATCCTCTGAATTCGTACCCATTTCGGTAGTGTAGGCTTAACCATCGCTAGCAATTCGATGGCTTCACTGGTCTCCATCGGCTCGAATTTTCCTGATTTCCACAGTTCATAGAGCTTCGTGTCTTTGAGAACGAGACAAGGGTACACTTTTAGTGCGTCCGGCATAAAATCTTGATTCTCAAAAAGCAACCGAAACATCTCTAAATCACGATCGAAACTTGAACCGACGAGCCCCAACATCACATGATACGTTACTGCGAATCCTGCATCCCTCGCTATTCGCGTCGCCTCGACGACATCCTCCACGGTGTGCCCGCGATCGACTAACTTGTAAATATCCTCGTGAACTGTTTGTACTCCCAACTCAACTCTTGTAGCACCAAGACGAAGCATGAGATCTACATGCGATTCTTTACAATAGTCTGGCCGAGTCTCAAACGCAATATCACTGATTCTTATTTTTGAATTTTCAGCTGCTACCTGCGCTTCTTCAATTGTTTTTGCGTTAGCACCTGACATAGCGTTCAAACACTGCGTCACGAACCATTCGAGGTAGTCCTGCGGATAG